>CALHBU010000125.1 GCA_937930655.1 uncultured Acidimicrobiales bacterium
GGAGGCCCTCACTGAACGCATGCCGTCGCTGCGAATGGTCGAGAACCAACCAATCTGGAGCTCGGCCAACATCACCTTCCGCGGTCCCGAACAGTTTCTTGTCGAATGGGATCAGGCCGACATCGCCAACCCACGAACAACCGCTGAGGTTCCGGCCTCTCACTAGAGTGCCGGTATGAAAATCACGCTCCTCGGTACCGGATCACCACTCGTTGACGCCAACCGGGCAGGCCCGTCGACCCTGGTGCAGGCCGGCGACGGCCATCTATTGGTCGATGCCGGCCGCGGTGTGCAACTCCGATTGGTTGGGGCCGAGGTCGTGCCGTCGATGATCTCAGCGGTGCTTCTCACCCACCTCCACAGCGACCACATCACCGACCTCAACGACCTCATCACCATGCATTGGCTTCTGAGCCAGGAGAAGGCCACGCTCCCCATCTATGGGCCACCGGGAACCCGGCAGGTAGTCGACGGCGCTCTGGCCATGCTGGCCCCCGACATCAGCTACCGGGTGGCCCACCACGACCAACTGATCAGCGGGCCAAAAGTGAAGGTCACCGAACTTCAGCCCGGCGACCAGTTCGAGCTGGCCGGGTGCACTGTTCTGGCCGGCAAGACGAACCACGCTCCGGTCGAACCAACCATTGGCTACCGCATCTCCGACGGTTCGCACTCCGTCGTCCTGGGCGGCGACGGCATTCCCTGCGACACGCTCGACCAGTTGGTTTCCGGCGCGGATGCCTACGTACAGACGGCCATGCGGGAAGACATGGTTCTGGCTGTCCCCAACCCCATGTTCCACGACGTCGTCGAGTACCACTCCACCGTTGCCCAGGCCGCACAGACGGCGGCCAGGGGCAAGGTCGGGACCCTCGTGCTGACCCACTATGTACCGGCCCCGCCAGTTGGTGAGGAAGCACAATGGGCGGCCGAGGTCAGCGAACACTTCGAGGGAACGCTGGTTGTCGGTCCCGACCTCACGACTGTCGAACTCTGACCACCACCGAACTCATCATCATCTTCCTGGCCTTCACCGCCGGAGCTCTAGTCCAAGGCAGCACCGGCATCGGATTGACCCTCATCGCCGGCCCCGCTGTTTTGGCCGTCGAGCCGCTCTATGCCCCTGGCCCGTTCCTGGTGATCGGCTTGCTCGTTAGTCTTCGAAACGTCGTCGGAGACGGCCGCCACGTCGACAAACGAGCCCTCAAGAGAAGCTATGTCGGCATTCCTCTAGGTGTTCTCGCTGGTATTGGGATCCTTCTCCTCGTACCTCGACGGGAAATGGCGCTCCTGGTGGGAGTGACAGTCTGCGTACTCACTGCCACGTTGCTCTTCGGCTGGAAGCCGACACGCACCCCGACAACCGAGACCATCACCGGGGCCGCGGTGTCGTTCACCGCTGTCTCGGCCGGCATGCCCGGCCCACCGTTGGTCATTGGCTATCACGATCTCGAACCGGCCCAACTGCGGGGAATGGCCGGCAGTCTCGTCACCGTCGTCATCGCCGTCGGCCTGGGATCGCTGTGGGCGAGCGGCAACTTCGGCCTTGAAGAGGTGAAGCTCAGCGGTCTCGCCCTCCCCGGCATGATCGCCGGGCTGGTGGGTGCCCGATGGGCCCGACCGCTGTTCGACCGTCCATGGTCGAGAACGGTGGTGTTAGCACTGGCCTTTCTCGGTGGTCTCGGCCTCATCATTCGCCAGCTCTGACCCGGTAGCTTTGGCCTGATGACAGTACTCATCGCGGGCGGAGGTATCGGCGGGATGGCCATGGCCCTGACGTGCCACCAACTTGGTGTGCCGTGCCGGGTCTACGAGTCAGTGGCCGAGCTCAAACCGCTCGGGGTTGGTATCAACCTGCAACCAAATGCGGTCAGGGAGCTTTTCGATCTTGGGCTCGAAGCAGAGCTCGATGCCATCGGTATCGAAGCCAAAGAATGGGCGCTGGTCGGCCGCAACGGCAACGACGTCTGGGCCGAACCCCGCGGTCGGCTTGCCGGCTACAACTGGCCGCAGTACTCGGTCCATCGGGGTCGCCTACAGATGATGCTGTACCGGGCTGTGCTCGATCGACTTGGCCCCGATGCAGTGGTTACCGGGCATCGGGCCGTCGGCTATCGGAACACTCCGGACGGCGTCACCCTTACCGTTCGCCGAGCCGATGGCACCACCATTGAGGACTCGGGCCAACTCCTCATTGGCGCCGACGGCATCAACTCGGCACTCCGTTCCCAGTTGTATCCCGACGAAGGTGAACCGATCTGGGGCGGGGCCATCATGTGGCGAGGAACCGCCCAGGCCACCCCAATCAGGACGGGAGCGTCATTCGTCCTGGTCGGCAGTCTCGACCAGCGGGTCATCTGCTATCCGATCACCAAACCCGACCCCGAGACCGGCCTGGCCATGATCAATTGGATCACCGAGCTGACGTTCGACCCCAACGATGGTTGGTCCAGCAGCGACTGGAACAAACAGGTCTCGATCGACACCTTCATGCCCCAGTTCGAAGACTGGGACTTCGGATGGCTCGATGTGCCAGCCATGGTGCGAAGCGCAGGCGAGGTCTTCGAGTACCCGATGGTCGACCGTGACCCGATCGATCGATGGGTCGATGGCCGCATGGCGTTGATGGGCGACGCGGCGCACGTGATGTACCCGGTCGGTTCCAACGGTGCCAGCCAGGCCATCGTCGATGCTCGCGTGATCGGCGCCAGCTTTGTCGAACACGGCATCAACCCCGAGGCGCTGCTGTCGTATGAGGAACAACTGTTGGAGCCGATCTCGGCGCTGGTGCTCCGCAACCGGGGAGCCGGACCAATCGGTCTCCTCGGCATTGTCGACGATCGCTGCGGCGGCGTGTTCGATAACATCGACGACGTCATTCCACGGGCCGAGGCCGAGGAATACATGGCTCGCTACAAGGCGGCAGCCGGTTTCGCCATCGAGACCCTCAACGGCGCAGCGCCGACCATCGCCCAAGATGCCGCCGTCACCCAGCCATAGCCCATCGAGTCGCTCCGACGGGATAATCGCTCGCTGCGCTCGGGCCGTTACCGAGCAGATGGGTCCGCTTGTTTGAGCTCTCTATCAGGAGAGGTTGATCTCCTTTCCCGCCCTTCGCTGACCCACTGTCGAAACGCAATAGTTGCTAGGGGGACGAGGATCATGAAACCAAGCCAGGTCAAGCCTTCAAATCCGTCACCATCGACCCGGTCAAAGCCGTTGGCCTCTTCGGTGTATCTGCAACTCGAACCGATGCGTGGCCACCAGGACCACTGGTGTCGACCGAAATTCGAGTCTCGTGCTTCGCAACCAAGATCACCAAGTTCGATGCTCATCAATCCGGCGGCGATCCCAAT
>CALHBU010000126.1 GCA_937930655.1 uncultured Acidimicrobiales bacterium
TGGCCGACAAACTCGAGGCCGGGCAGCGAGCGCCGGCGTTCCATCTGCCTGACCAGCACGGAGACAAGCACCGGCTGTCGTCGTTCAAGGGTCGCCCGGTTCTGGTGTACTTCTATCCGAAGGCCGATACTCCAGGCTGCACCACCCAGTCGTGCCTGCTGCGGGATGTTGCTGGCCAGATTGGCGATGCCACCATCATCGGCATCAGTCCCGATCTACCGACCAAACAGGCCACGTTCGACCAGAAATACGAGCTGGGCTTTCCGCTTCTTTCCGACCCCAACCACGTGGTGGCCGAAAAGTACGGCGCCTGGGGCGAAAAGAAGCTGTACGGCCGGACCTACGACGGCATCATCCGGTCGGCCTTCCTCATCTCGGCCAGTGGCAAGGTGGCGGCCGCCTTCTACAAGATCAGCCCCAAAGACACGCCGGTCAAGCTCGTCGCTGCGCTGGAAAGCGATGGTGCGCGGTGACCGCGCTGCCGAGCCCCGAGGACCTCATACCGCATCGGGCACCGTTCCTTTTGGTCGACGAATTGCTCGAGCTCGAACCGGGAGCGAGAGCGGTGGGTCGCTGGACCCTCACCGGCGACGAATACTTCTTTGCCGGCCACTTTCCGGGACGACCAACCCTGCCCGGTGTTCTCATGGTTGAAGCGCTGGCCCAGGTGGGCGCATGCGGGGCCATGGCCAACCCGGAGTTTGCCGGCAAACTCCCCCTGTTTGGCGGGGTCGACAAGGTGAAGTTCAGGCGCCAGGTCGTGCCGGGCGAAACGCTCGAACTGGAAGTTGTCTTCGCCAAGATGGGTCGGCGGGGCGGCAGAGGAGTGGGCCGGGCGACCGTCGATGGTGACCTGGCCTGTCAGGCCGAACTAATGGTGGTGATGGTCGACGCCTAGGTGGCTGGACCGAGCACCACACATCCGTTGTGGCCGCCAAAACCGAAGCTATTGGACATGCTCGGCCCCGGTTCCCATGGTCGTCCCCCAGATTCGGTGACGATGTCGATGGCCGGAAGCTCGGGGTCGCGTTGTTCGAGACCGACGGTCGGAGGAATCACTCGATGCTGCATGGCCAACACCATGGCGGCGGCCTCGATGGCGCCAGCGGCCCCCAGCGTGTGTCCGGTGACGCCCTTGGTCGAGGTGACGATAGGGCCGCCATCTTCGCCGAAGACCTTGGTTATGGCGTGAGCTTCGGCTGCGTCGTTGAGTGGTGTGGACGTGCCGTGGGCGTTGATGTGGGCGACCTGGGCGGCGGCCACACCGGCATCTTCCAGCGCCAGCTCCATGCACCGCACGGCTCCGATGCCACCAGGTGCCGGTGCGGTGATGTGGTGGGCGTCGGCGGTGCTGGCTGAGCCCATGGCTTCGGCCAGGATGGTGGCTCCCCGTTCGACCGCCTTATCCCAGGCTTCGAGCACCAGGACGGCACAGCCTTCGGAGATCACGAAACCGTCGCGTCGAGTGTCAAAGGGCATCGACTGGCCGGCGCTGGACATGGCGGTCATGTTGCGAAAACCAGCCAGCGCGGTTGGAGTGATGGGGGCCTCGCTGCCGCCGGCAATCATGGCGTCGGCTCGGCCGTATCGAACTGCGGTGATGGCGTTGCCGATCGAGTGCGTGCCCGCGGCACAGGCGGTGGCAACTGTTTCGCATGCGCCCTGGAAACCGTGGCGCATCGAAACCGATGCGGCGGCGGCGTTGGGCATCATCATGGGGATAAGAAAGGGCGAGACCCTTCGGTCGCCTTTTTCATGGCGGACGATGATTTGATCTTCGTTTGTGCTGATGCCACCGATCCCTGTGCCGATCATCACCCCGATACGAGCTGGGTCGACGGTGAGTTCGCCGGCTTGCTCCAGCGCCTCAGCGGCAGCCGCCATGGCGAACTGGGCGAACCGGTCTGAGCGACGGGCCTCCTTCGGATTCTCGAAGTACGGCGTGGCATCCCAGTCAGCGATCTCGTTCTTGTCGCCCTCCGAGGGTGCTTCGAAGAGTCCACCCCAAAAAGCTTCTTGACCGATGCCACACGTCGAGACAATCCCGACGCCGGTAACTGCGACCCGCCTCCCAGCGTCGGCCATTACAGCTTGCCGACGACCAGGTCGTAGGCCGAGCCAACGGTTTCGACACCCTCGAGCTCTTCTTCTTCGACAGTTACGTCGAACTCTTCCTCGAGCGCCATCACCAGCTCGACGAGGTCGAGGCTGTCAGCATCGAGATCGTCAGCGAACTTGGCCTCCTTGGTGACCTGCGCGGCCTCAACCGACAGAACCTCCACCGCACACTTGGTAAACCGCTCGAAATTCTTCTCGTCACTCACTGTTGGTTCCTCCTGAACCGCTGGCACCCACTGGTGCAGGCACGCTTAGGCTAGACGACACGGGGTGCACCACCTACGTATTCCCTACGCACCCATAGATAGACCGCCATCGACGGGAATAGTTACACCGGTGATGAAGCCGGCGTTGTCCGAAGCAAGGAATGCAACGGTGGTGGCGACCTCGTCGGTGGTGCCGGTTCGACCCAGCGGAACTGACTCGACGATCCCGGCCCGAGTGTCGTCGCCCAGGGCGGCCAGCATGTCGGTGTCGATGGGGCCGGGGGCAACCAGGTTGACGGTGACATTGCGGGAGGCGAACTCTCTGGCCAGCGAGCGGCCGAGCCCAGCCAGCCCCGCCTTGGAGGCCGCATAGTTGGCTTGACCAGCCTGGCCCATGGTGCCGACGACCGACGACATCAAGATGATGCGACCCCAACGGGCCTTCATCATTGATTTCACGGCGCGCTTGGCCAGGCGGTAGGAGCCGGTGAGGTTGGCATCGACGACTGAGGTGAATGCGTCCTCGTTCATTCGGAGTAGCAGCATGTCGTTGGTGATACCGGCATTGGCGACCAGGATGGTCACCGGCCCCAGGTCGGCCTCGATGGTTGAGAACGCAGCGTCGACCGACTCGGTGTCGGTGACGTCACACGCCACCCACACAAGGCCCTCTGGTAGATCATCGGGCCGGGTTCTCGAGCCAACGGCAACCCGGTGCCCATCCGCGTGAAGCTGCAGGGCACAGGCCAGGCCGATGCCCCTGGTGCCACCGGTTACCAGAGCAACTCGTTCCACCTCGTTGGTCACCAGGCGGCGGTGCCGGTGAGGGAACCGGCATAGTCGACGATCACGCTGGACCAGGTCATGCCAGCCCCGAAGCCAAGAAAGAGCACCTTGCTACCTTCGGTGATGCGTTCTTTGTAGAGAGAGTCGGCCAACGCCATGGGAATGGTGGCGGCGGACGTGTTGCCGGTGTGCTCGAGAATCATGGCTGTCTTGTCCATGCTGAAGCCGAGGCGTTTCCAGGCTGCCTCGACGATTCGGACGTTGGCCTGATGAGGGATGACAAGGTCGATGTCGTCGACGGTGAGGCCGGCCATTTCCAGGCTGGCCGTAGTCGTGCGCTGGATGGCTGTGACGGCCTGGCGAAAGACCTCTTTGCCATCCATGGTGAGGACGCCGTCGTGCTCGGAGTACAGGATGTGTACGTAGTCGCCGTCGGCCCCAAGGTCCCAACCCAGGATCCGGCCTGCATCGGAGTCGTCACGCTGAATCACCGCCGCGCCGGCACCGTTACCGAACAGAATGCCGGTGTCCCTCGCGGTGTAGTCGGTGATGCGATCGAGGCTCTCAGCCCCGATGACCAACAGGTTGTCCATGCCTTGGAGAAGAAAGCCGTTGGCTACAACCAGGCCGTAGACCCAGCCCGAGCAGGCGGCCTGAACATCGAAGGCACCGCAGTCGAGCCCGAGGCCGTGAGCGACGGCCGGGGCGGTGCCGGGACACATGAAGTCGGGTGAGGTTGTCGCCAGGATCACCTGCTGAATGTCTGCTGGCGCTAGCCCCGACCGCTCAAGGGCCTGACGGCCGGCTTCGATTGCGAGCTCGGAGGTCATGCCTCCCACATGTCGGGCACCGATGCCGGTTCGTTCACGGATCCACTCGTCAGTGGTGTCCATGGAGTCCGACAGATCGTCGTTGGCGATGACTTTTTCGGGGAGGTGAGCTCCGACCCCGGCGAATCGAAAACCGACTCCTGGAAGGGAAGGCATGGGGGCGATCCTGTTCTGCCGACTCAGCTGGTGCGTAGCCAGGCGATTGGTTGGGAAGTTGTGACACGCTCGCCGGAAACGGCCAACATGCCCTGAAGGGTGCCGGTAAAAGCTGATCGGACCTCGCGGTCGCCGACGTGACCGACCAACTGCCCGGGAGCAAGTTCGGTGCCGTTGTCGAGCTCGGCCAGCGGTACGAACACACCAGTTGACGGGCTCACGACCAGCCGTTCGATGGCGTAGAGATACTCGCCTTCATGGACCCCGCCAGTCTCGGTGGCATTCGACAAGCTGTCGAGCAGCTGGTCGACGTCACCGGGCGTACTTATTGAGATGGTGGTGGTGCCCTTGACGGTGCGCTTGGCCATGCCGGTCAGGATGGTTCCGGGGCCGAGTTCGAGGAAGACGGTCGATCCGGCGTCGGCCAGGTTGTGCAAGGTCTGACGCCACCGGACCGGGCTGGTCAGCTGGGCTCCCATCAGCGAACCCCAATCGTCGGCCGTGGGATGGGGGAGAGCATCGACGTTGGCGAAGACCGGCCGGTTGGGGTCGCGGAATTCGGTGTCGGCGATGGCCTTTCGGAGGCGATCGCGGGCCGGTGACATGAACGGGGTGTGGAATGCGCCGCCGACCTTGATGGGCATGGCCCGTTTTGCTCCCAACTCTTTGGCTTGGGCTGCGGCCAACTCGAGGGCCTCAGGATCGCCAGCAATAACGACTTGGCCGGGAGCGTTGTAGTTGGCCACCCAGACATCGCCGTCGGTGCGTCCACACGCCAGCTCGACCTTGTCGTCGTCGAGGCCAAGGACAGCGAACATGGTGCCGGTTCGGGCGTCGGCCGCGTCCTGCATGGCGTTGCCACGCTCGGTGACGAGCCGCACTCCATCTTCAAAACTGACACAACCGGAGGCGACCAGGGCCGAGTACTCACCCAGACTGTGGCCGGCGTGGAACGCGGGCTCGACGCCCGTGCGTTCGACCGCATCGAGCACGATCATGCTCATCATGAACGTCGCCAGCTGGCTGTTGCGGGTCTCGGTGAGGGTCTCCTGGTCGGCTTCAAGCAGTAGGTGCTCGATGTCGCGGCCCGCGACTTCGGCCGCTTCGCCGACCAGCTCCCACGACGGGTGGTCTTTCCATGGTTCGCCCATGCCGGAGGCTTGTGAACCCTGGCCGGGGAATGTGAACGCAATCATCACAGAACTCATCGAAGGGTCTGACCTCGGGCGACAAGAGAAGGTTTCAGAAACATCAGCGGCGATCGTTCCGCCAGAACGCCAACTCTCGCAGACAGGCGATGGCCAGAGCAACGACCCCGGCAAAGATGAGGTAGCGCAGGCCCCTGGCGAGCTGTTGATGATCGACTGTCAAGGACAACCTCGCGGGCTAGTATTCCGACGCAGTTGGCCACGATACTCGCAGTACCCCCTAGCCCGGGTGGCGGAATGGCAGACGCGGCGGATTCAAAATCCGCTGTCCGAGAGGGCGTGTGGGTTCGAATCCCACCCCGGGCACACATGAGTCGAGCCGCCATCGAGAAAAAGCTGGCCCAGAACGCCGATGAGCTTCGTGCTGCCCAGGAAGAGATCAGGGTGCTCGACGAGCAGATCCTTCACTTTGCCGACTCTGCCGACGATGCTCGGCTACGGGCCATGGTGTCGGAAACGCCGCTGGCTGACCGTGAGCATCGAGACGCGGCCCGCACCGTCGCCGCCCTCAACAAGGACCGAGACGTCTGGTCCGAGCGGGCAGCCAAGCTCGAGGTCCGCCAAGATGAACTTCTCGACGAGCTGATGGAAGCAGGTCGTTCATGACTGCCACCCGGCTTGTGCTTGCCGAAGACGAAGCGCTTATCCGGCTCGATCTTCGGGAAACGCTCGAAGAAGACGGCTACGAGATTGTCGGCGAGGCCGGTGACGGGGCCGAGGCCATTGCCTTGGTCAGGGAACATAAACCTGACGTTGCGATCCTCGATATCAAGATGCCGGGCACTGACGGTTTGACCGCAGCTCAGGTGATCATCGAGGAGCGTTTGGCCGCGGTCGTCATCCTCACTGCATTCTCCCAGCGGGAGCTGATTGAGCAGGCACGAGACGCCGGGGCTCTGGCCTATGTCGTGAAGCCGTTCCACCGCAACGAGCTGGTGCCGGCTATCGAGTTGGCCAAGGCCCGGTTCAGCGAGTTGGTGGCGTTGGCCGAACAAGCCGACTCGCTGGAAGAACAGCTGGCAAGCCGCAAGATCGTCGACCGGGCCAAAGGGAGGCTGATGGACGATCACGGTTTGAGCGAGGCTGAAGCCTTCCGGTTTGTTCAGTCGACGGCCATGAGCCGACGAACCACGATGAAAGCCGTCGGTGAGGCGATTCTCGACGGCGAACTCACCCCGGAATGACGGGTTTGTTCGAGACCAGCCTGTCGACACCAAGAATGAAAGCAGCACAACGATGAGCTCGCCCCGAACCTTGATGCTGATTGACGGTAACTCACTGACCTACCGGGCGTTCCACGCCCTGCCGCCCGATCTCGCCACCGCGTCAGGGCAGGTGACCAACGCCGTCTTTGGCTTCACCTCGATGCTCATTTATACGGTTCGCGAGCATCGACCGGAGGGCATCGCGGTGGCCTTTGACCTGCCGGAGCCAACCTTCCGCCACAAGCAGCTCGACAGCTACAAGGCCAATCGGGAGAAAGCGCCGGATGTCCTTCGGGAACAGATGGGTCTGGTGCGCCAGGTCCTCGAGGTCCTCAACATTCCCATTTTGGAGCTGCCGGGGTATGAGGCCGACGACATCATCGCCACCCTCGCTACCAGGGGAGAGGCAGCCGGTCACAACGTTTTGATCGTCACCGGCGATCGCGACAGCTTTCAGCTGGTCTCCGACCCGCACATCAAGGTGGTCTACAACAAGCGCGGCGTTAGCGACTACGTATTGTACGACGAGGCCGGTATCGAGGAACGCACCGGCGTGCGACCCGAGCAGTACGTGCAGTACGCCGCGCTCCGCGGCGACAACTCCGACAATCTGCCCGGCATCCCCGGTGTCGGCGAAAAAACGGCAGCCAAACTGATCAACACCTACGGCGACATCAACGGCATTTACGAACATGTGGCCGACCAGACGCCCAAGCTCCGGCAGAACCTGGAGGAGAACGAGGATCAGGCCCGCCTTAACGTCATTCTCATGGACCTGGTGCGGGATGCGCCGGTCGACGAAAAGTTGGATGCCTTCTTCGACCGTGAGCCCTACGACGACGAGGCGGTCCGGCCGCTCTTCGATTTCCTAGAGTTTCGTACGCTGTATGAGCGCATGCAGGGCGTCTTCGACGGTTCCGAGCCGGTCGACGAAGATGCCGCCCCCACCGGCGAGCTCATCGTGGCCGAGGTCATCGAGGGCACGCCGGAGAAGCTCCTTGCCTCGGTTGGTGGCCCGGTGGCCATGGCGCTGGGCCATGATGGGCCGAATGGCCCAGTGAGCGGCGTGGCGTTTGTAACCAACGCCGAGGCCGGTCAGGTTGGGTGGGTGGCCAAGGATGATTTGGCCGACTTGGCTCCCTTTGTCGGGCCCGACGGCTCGGGGCTGGTTGCCCACGAAGCCAAGCCTCTGATCCGAGCATTGTTGGCCGAGGGCATCGACGTCTCGGGCCTCGAACTCGACACTGCTTTGGCGGCGTATCTGCTCGATCCGGCCGGGAGCACCTATGAACTGGCTGACCTTTTGGCCCGCCGCACCGACTGGCGGTTTGCGTCCGACGACGAAGGCCCACCCGAGGGTCAGCTCGATTTTGGTGAGAACACGGTAACTCCGGCCGAGCGAGCAGCCTCCGAAGCGTTGGCCGTGGCCCGCCTGGCCCCGGTTCTCCAGGACTTGTTGGTGCAGGACGGCCTGGCCGAGTTGAACTCGGTGATGGAGGCCCCCCTGGTGCGGGTCTTGGCCCAGATGGAGCATCTCGGCGTTGGCATCGACCGGGCCGAGCTTTCCTCTCTCAATGCTGACATGACGGCCGAGGCCGAACAGCTCTCGGCCAAGATCCAAGAGGATGCAGGGGAGGAGTTCAACGTGAACTCCACCAAG
>CALHBU010000127.1 GCA_937930655.1 uncultured Acidimicrobiales bacterium
GCCAATCGCCTGTGCCGGCGTGACGGTGTTCCCCGGAGACATTCTTGTTGGTGATGGCGAAGGAGTGTGTGTGATCCCGGCTCGCTGGGCTGAAGAGATCGCCAACGATGCCTATGCCCAGGAGCTGGAAGAGGAATGGGCCATCGAACGAGTGACCGCGGGCGAGAGCAGCATCGGCACATTCCCGATTGCCAAAGAGCGGCGGGCCGAGTTCGAGGAATGGTTGGCCAAGAGGGGCTGAACGACGGGGGTCCCGGGGTATCGGTGATCTAGGTTGACCCGATGGATGTCGGCATCATCATCGGTGAAGCGACACCGCTCAGCTGGGATAGGTGGAAGCATGTGGTGCGGCTCGTCGAACGCCTTGGTTTCAACTCGCTCTTTCGTTCCGACCACTATTTCAACGGTCAACAGAAGGAAGCGATCGACGTGTACCTGTCGTTCGTCGTCGCCGCCGAGCTGACCGAACGAATCCGTTTCGGACCCCTGGTCACACCCGTCACCTTCCGGGAGCCGGTGAACGTCGGGCGAATGGCCCAACAAATTGATGCCCTCAGCAACGGTCGTTTCGTGCTGGGTTTGGGCATCGGCTGGTTCGCTGACGAACACAAGACCTACGGCATTTCGTTCCCTGCTCTGACCGAACGCTACGACCGGCTGGAAGAAGCCATCGGGCTGATGAACGAACTGTGGTACTCCCGGTCAGGCTCGTTTGCCGGCGAGTACTACCAGCTCAACGGCACCGACTCCCAGCCCCATCCTCCGGCTGGCCGGCCCCCTGTGCTGCTCGGTGGCACTGGCCCGAAGCGGACGCTTCCCCTGGTGGCACAACATGCTCAGGAGTGGAACGCCACGCCCCTCGACGTTGCCCAGTACCGAACCGCGACCGCAACCCTCGAACGTCACTGCGAACAGATGGGGCGGGATCCGGCTGAGATCAGGCGGTCGATGTTGTTGTTCGCCGCCATCGGTCCCGATGAACGAAGCCAGAACCTGGCACGTGATCGCTACCTCGCCATGATCGCCCCTGTCGGATCATCGATGAGTCTCGACCAGGCCCGAGCTGCTGGCCGCGCACCGTGGGAGGGGACCGTTGAGCAACTGGTCGACTTTCTGGGTCAACTGAGGGCGCTTGGCTTGGACGAGATTGTCTTCGAGCACTTTTGTCACGAAGAGGACGACATTCCGGAGTGGATCGCCGCTGAGCTCAAGCCTGGCATCGAGGCGCTCTAAGCTTGTCCCAGGGCTATTCGTCCTACACACTGGCTGTTGGCCACGGAGAAGGGACCAATCAGATGAGCGAGGAAATCAAGAAGCGCACCTCCCCAGTTACGCCGCGAGGTTTCAACCACCTCGTGTTGAACGTCCGCGATATCGAGGAATCTCATCAGTTCTGGTGCGACATGCTCGGTTTCAAGCAGGTCGGTGAACTGAAGCCTCGTGAGAAGGGACCCAGCATGGTCATGCGGTTCTACAGCGGGGTCACCGACGATGTGAACCACCACGATCTGGCCCTGGTCGAAGTTCCCGATCTCCCAACGATGCCCGACTGGAACCTGGCCGGTAACGGATGCGCCATCAACCACATGGCCATCACCTATCCCGACCGGGAGTCTTGGCTCGAACAGGTGAAGTTCCTGGAGGAGCAGGGAGCTCTCACCAACCCACTGCGGGTCGACCATGGCATGACCCACAGCGTCTACATCACCGACCCCAACGGCTATGGCGTCGAGGTGCTGTACGAGCTGCCTGAGGATGTCTGGCGTCACGACATCGACGGCGCGCTGAACTACGCCAACCGGCTGCCCAAAGACCAGCTCTACACCGATACCACCGAGTACGAGACCAACTTCAGCTAGAGCAGCTGAGCTGGCTGCAGCCGGCTCGTTCCCTGGCCCAGTCGGGGCGCTTGCCGGCCCACGCCTCGTGCTCGGGGTGTTCGTCGTACGGCATGCGGAGCACATCGAGTAGCTCATAGATGTCGATGGTTTCGGTGTCGGTTGCACCGGCATCTGATGGCGCGCCGCCTTCGATGCCATCGATCACTAGCTGAGCCAGATAGTTGCGGAGCACGAACTTGGGGTTGACGGCATCCATTGCCGCCTTGCGGTCGGCGTCAGGTCGGCCGGCTTGCGCTAGTCGGGCTTGATAGGCCGCTAGCCATTGGTCTATCTCGGCCTTGACCTCGTCGGTGAGTTGCTCCGGCAGGTAGTAGGCGTCGAGCAGGGGAGCCAGACGGTCCTCGGGGGTGTCGGCATTGGCCGGGAGGTCGGCCAGTCGTCGATAGAAGATGGTCATGTCGGTCTCGGCCAGGGTGAGAATGTGGAGCACGCCGGCGATGAGGTCGTTGTCGCCTTCGGTCAATGCTCCGAGCCCCAGCTTGGCTGCCATCATTTCGGCGAAGCCCGTTTCGTGGGTCTCGACATACGCATTGAGCGCTTTCTGTAGCGGCTCATGATCTTCGACCAGCGAGGTGAGAGCGCTGCCGAGCTGGGCCAAGTTCCAGTGGGCGATGGGGGGCTGGTGGCCGAAACGGTAGCGACGCTGCCCGGCGTCAGTTGTGTTCGGGGTCCAGTCGGGGTCGAAGTTGTCGAGCCAGCCGTAGGGGCCGTAATCGATGGTGAGGCCGAGGATCGACATGTTGTCGGTATTCATGACCCCGTGGACAAAGCCGACTCGCATCCATTCGACGATCATCACCGCAGTGCGGCGAACAACCTCGGCGTACCAGGCCACGATGGTGGCGTCGGAAAGGACAGTTGGTTCATCGTCGGGGACTAACTCGGGGAAGTCAGCTCGGATGGTGAAGTCGACCAGCTGGCGGAGGAGGTCGAGGTCGCCTCGGGAAGCGGGGAGTTGGAAGTTGCCGAAGCGGGTGAACGATGGGGCGACACGGCACACGATGGCGCCCAGCTCTGGCTTCGGGTTGCCGTCGTAGAACATGTCCCGCACCACTTTGTCGCCGGTGAGCACCAGGCTGAGGGCTCGGGTGGTGGGTACCCCGAGGTGGAACATTGCTTCGCTGCACAGGAACTCCCGCACCGATGAGCGCAAGACGGCGAGGCCGTCGGCGCCTCGGCTGTAAGGCGTGAGGCCCGCTCCCTTGAGCTGCAATGTTTGGTACCCACCGTCGGGGGTGCGGATCTCGCCGATGGCGGTGGCTCGGCCATCGCCAAGCTGGCCTGCCCAGTTGCCGAACTGGTGGCCTCCGTACACCATCGAGAACGAGTCCGAGCCGTCTGGTAGACGATTGCCGGAGAACACCTGAGCGAAGTCGTCGCTGGTCACCGTGGCTTCGTCGATACCGAGCAGCTCGGCTACTTCGGCTGCGTGGGCAACCAGCGATGGGGCAGCGGTGGGTGCGGGCGTGACCCGGCTGAAGGCAGCGCGCTCCACCTGCCGGGGAACAGCTCGTCCGTCGGGGTCAGCCGGCAATTCGGTGGTGAAGCGGTTGCTGAAGTCGAGCTGATCCAAGGGCAGTGCGGAGGAAGTCACAGCATCAGTGTATTTCAGACGTCGATTGGTGAAGGCGGCACTCATCCATGGGACAATCAAGGCTATGACTGACGTTGCAGTAGCCGCTGACGCCGAAACCAAGCTGGTGGAGGAAGCCCTCGACACTCTCCTGAGCGCCCACGACCCCAAAACCGAGTCGTTTGAGGAGTTCCGGGGCCACCAGTTCGACGCCGGCTTGGCCTGGGTTCACTTCGAGAAGGGGCACGGTGGCCTTGGAGTGCGAGGCGAGCTTCAGCGCACGGTCGAGACCCGCCTTCGTGAGGCTGGCGCCAAGCCAATGCACCCCGCCATGTTCTTCATGCACCTAGCCGGCCCCACCATCGTCACCCACGGCAGCGACGAGGTGAAGGCCAAATTCCTTCGCCCCATGTTCACCGGCGAAGAGCGCTGGTGTCAGTTGTTCAGCGAGCCGGGAGCCGGCAGCGACTTCGCCGGCCTCGGAACCAAGGCCGAACGCGACGGCGACGAGTGGATCATCAATGGCCAGAAGGTCTGGAACACCATGGCCCACATGGCCGACTGGGGCATGTTGGTCACCCGGTCCGACCCCAGCCAGCCCAAGCACAAGGGCATGACCTACTTCGCCCTCGACATGAAGGCGCCAGGCGTAGAGGTTCGGCCGCTCCGCCAGATCACCGGCGAAGCCGAGTTCAACGAGGTCTACATGACCGACGCTCGGGTGCCCGACTCGGATCGCATCGGCGACGTCGGTGAAGGCTGGCGAGCATCGCTCACCACTCTGATGAACGAGCGCAACGCCATCGGTGGCGGCTCTGGCACGCCGCCAAAGCAGGGCTCGGGCGCCATCGGCGTGCCGGTGAAGATCTGGAACGAGCTCGACGACGACGCCAAGACCGAGGCCAAGCGAGACAGCCTCATGAAGCTGTGGGTGCGGGCCGAAGTGTTCCGCCTCACCAATATGCGGGCCAGTGCCAACCGCAAGATCGGCAACCCCGGCCCTGAGATGTCGGTGTCCAAACTGGCGTTCTCCGGCCTCAACCAGGACATCATGACCTTCGCCGTCACCCTCCAGGGCGCAGCCGGCATGACCGGGTTCGACTACACCTTCCGCCGCCCCGAAGACCTCTCGGTCGACGGCAGCGAGAGCGGTGTCGGCCACGGCTTCCTTCGGGTTCGGGCCAACTCCATTGAGGGCGGCACTACCGAGATCATGAAGAACATCATCGGCGAGCAGGTGCTTGGCCTCCCCGGCGAGCCCCGGGTCGACAAGGACGTCCCCTGGGTCGACGTCCCGAGAGGCTGAGACCATGAGCGAACAGACCCCGGGCTACGACCAGG
>CALHBU010000128.1 GCA_937930655.1 uncultured Acidimicrobiales bacterium
GCTCGACCTCAGTGGCTGCACCGACCTGGACGACGGCGACACCGCCGGCCAGCTTGGCGAGGCGCTCCTGGAGCTTCTCGCGATCCCAGTCGGAGTCCGTGTTGTCGATCTCGGCCCGGATCTGATCGATCCGACCGTTGACCTCGGAGGCGTCACCGGCGCCTTCGATGATGGTGGTCTCGTCCTTGGAGATCACGACCTTGCGGGCCTGGCCCAGCAGGTCGAGGGTGGTGGCTTCGAGCTTGAGGCCGACCTCTTCGCTGATGACCTGGCCACCGGTGAGGATCGCCATGTCTTGCAGCGTTGCCTTGCGGCGGTCACCGAAGCCCGGGGCCTTGACCGACACCGAGGTGAAGGTGCCACGGATCTTGTTGACCACGAGCGTTGCGAGGGCTTCGCCTTCGACGTCTTCGGCGATGATCAGCAGCGGCTTGCCCGACTGCATGACCTTCTCGAGTACCGGCAACATGTCCTGGACATTGCTGATCTTGCCCTGGTTGAACAGGATGTAGGGATCGTCGAGGACGGTCTCCTGGCGATCGGCGTCGGTGACGAAGTAGGGCGAGATGTAGCCCTTGTCGAACTGCATGCCCTCGGTGAATTCGAGGTCGATGCCGAAGGTGTTCGACTCTTCGATGGTGACAACGCCGTCCTTGCCGACCTTGTCGATGGCGTCGGCCAGTACCTTGCCGACGTTCTCGTCGGCGGCGGAGATGGATGCGACCTGAGCGATCTCGCTCTTGTCGTCGATCTCCTTGGAGGAATCAGCGACATAGGCGACGGCAGCTGCAACAGCAGCTTCGATGCCACGCTTGAGGCTCATCGGATTGGCGCCGGCGGCCACGTTGCGAAGGCCTTCCTTGATGAGAGCCTGGGCCAGCACGGTTGCGGTGGTGGTTCCGTCACCGGCGACGTCGTTGGTCTTGGTGGCCACCTCCTTCACCAGCTGGGCGCCCATGTTCTCGAACGGGTCATCGAGCTCGATCTCCCGAGCAATCGACACGCCGTCGTTGGTGATGGTCGGCGCGCCGAACTTCTTGTCGAGGACAACGTTGCGACCCTTTGGTCCCAGCGTCACCTTGACGGCGTCGGCCAGTTGGTTCACGCCGGACTCGAGCGAGCGCCGAGCGTGTTCATCAAATTTGAGTTCTTTTGCCATGTTTGTTTCTCAGCTCACTTAACGATTGCGAGGACGTCTCGGGCGGACAGGATGAGGAGGTCGTCGCCTCCGTCGGAGATCTCGGTGCCTCCGTACTTGGAGTAGACGACGACGTCGCCCTTCTTGACCTCCATAGGAACGAGCTCACCGTTGTCGGCGCGACGGCCTTCACCAACAGCAAGTACTTCGCCCTGTTGGGGCTTCTCTTTTGCAGAATCGGGTATTACGAGTCCGCTGGCCGTTGTGGCCTCGGCGTCTTTAGCTTTGACGACGATACGGTCCTCGAGTGGTTGCAGGTTCATGCAGTCTTGCCTCCGTTTGGGCGGTAGCTACAACGAGAGCACAATTAGCACTCTCAATGGACGAGTGCCAAGACTAGATACTGCGAGGTCAAGCCCCAACCTGGAGTGGAAATTTCACCCAGTCCCGTTGGCTGCAAGCTGATCAAGAGGTTCCTGGACAGAACCCTGGGTTGCGGAATCGCCACCATCCGCGGTCGACTTGACCGTTCGAGTGGTTTTTACGGCAGGAACAGCCACCATCATCAACGCCATGAGCGGGTAGAAAATGTCGACCGACCCCCGCAACGTCATATGCGGATCGAAGGTCTGCGCCACGTTGATTATCCAGAGCGCTCCAAACGCCGCAGCGCCAGCCACAGCCACCGGGCCTGCTCTGGTGCGTAAGACCCGCCGGCTGGTAATCATCCCGGTGATCAGCATTCCGAACCAGGCAAGGAACAGCGGGATGCCACCACTCCAGAACAACCAGAGATGCCCAGACTCGATCCAGATGTACTCCTCACCTTGGCGGGGTGAGCTCACACGGGCCTGTGGTGTAACGCCCCAGATGATGTTCTTGTCGTCGGCGAACGACGGCATGAAGAACGTCTCCAGATTGTACAACCGGACATCCCAGCTGGATCCTGGATTGGCCTCAAAGAGCGCCTCGCCCTGGATAGCCACTGGCGAGTTGTTAATCGATTCCCTCTTCCGAGAGTCGATTGCATGTCCACCAAAACCCTCCACCCGCCGGGCCGCCAGCGGAGCCAGGAGGACCAGGGCAACCAGTACCAGCGGGATGCCGAACCTGAAGAGCTTCCAGAACGACTTGGTCGCAACCGCCAAGGCCAGCAGACCGATGGACATCGATATGAGGGGTCCGATTTGCCCACTGCCAACCACCCCGAGACAACACAGACCGGCGGCGGTAGCTATCAGACGACGAGGACGCTCCCCGATCAGGTACATCGACAACCCAATCATGGCGTTCATGCCCTGATACACACCGAACCCAATGGGGTTGCCCATTGTGGCGGAGCCCCGGCCATCATCGACCTGGAAGCCCTCGTTGGGGAACCACCGTTGCAGTCGGTCGGCTGTCCCAAGGAAATTCAGGGAGTCCATGGTGCCGAGAATGGCGAGGCCGGCAGCTACAAACAGGGAGAGGCCAAGCGCGGTCCGGACCTGGCTCTGGGTTTTGATGGTGAACCTGATGAGTGCGTACAACAACGCCAAGCGGACGAAGACTGCGGCGTAGAGAACGTCTTCCAGGCCTACTGGTTTGAGCCTGGTGAACTGTGCGAGCAGCGGCAAAAAGAACCCGAACACCACTATCGCAACTATCGCATAGTCGAACGAGCGCAGCCTCAGCACCACTCGTCGGGAGTACACAAGCCAACGGGTGGCCATGACCAGAAGAAGAACGGCGAGCAGCGCCTCATTGACCCGCAGCTGGGGGAGAATCTGATCCCGTTCAAAGCCAAGGACAAAGGGGGCGCCGGCAATGATGACGTAGCCGGCAAAGTGGGGCAGCCGCCAGGTCAGAATGATCAAGACAAAGAGACCGGCCAGTGCCGCACCGATCGGGCCATCACCCAGGGCGACGAGTGCGCCGGTGATGACCATGCAGGGCACGAGCCACTTGACGACCCGCTTGACCTCATCCCGGCTGGGGTTATGCAGTCGGTTGCGGAAGAGTTCAAGGAGTTCGAAGGTGGTGTGAGCCGGAACGGGGGCGGCCCCGCTGGCGTAGGGCTGGACCTTCCGCTCGACCTCTTCGATTTCTTCTGACGAGCGAATCAACGTGGTCATGCTGCTGAACCCCTTAATTGACCAGCCAGGCTGTTCAGTTCTGAATCGAGACGACGGCGTACAACGAGCGTGACCGCTAGTCCGACGATGCCGATGACGACAGTCACCAGCAGTTCAACCGGACGTCCTGTAGCCGATGGGCTGATGAAGAGGGCAAGAACAGCCGCACCGCCGAAACCAAGGACCGCTGAGCCGATGGTTCGGGACAGCGAGCGGGTCAACCGATAGTTCGTAATCTTGGTCGCCGACGGCAGCCGGCGGCGAACAAGATTGTGAAGCAGAAATCCGCTGACAAAGTCTCCGAAGCCCATGGCCAACGTGATGGCGAGAACCCGTTCCGGCCCATCGAGGCCCCAGAACGCTAGGACAGCAAGCAACGTCACAAGTAATCGCACGACGTAGGCCACCAAGGGCGACCGGGCATCGTCTCGTCCGTAACTACCGGCTACCGCCAGTTGGTGGAAGGCTTCACCGAGAATGGCAACCGATATGGCCGTGACGGTGTAGGTAAGCAGCTGTCGACCGGTGGCATCGTCCATTGCCCCGAATGCCAAGGCTGGGCCAAGGAGCCAACCAAGAGCTGCGGCGCCAGTGGCGGCCGGGATGGCAATAAGGGCGGCCAGTCCGACGCTTCGTTCGTAGACTTCACGGAAGGCGGCGTGGTCACCGGAACGGAACTGGACAGCCAGCCTGGGAAGCATGGCGTACGCGACGGGCTTTGCTCCGATCGCAATCGCTACACCGAGGAGGTTGAGCGCCATCTGCAGGGCAACGACACCCCCGGCAACCGAATTGGCAATCACCATCAGCGCCAGGACCCGGACACCATTGAGCGCTGCTGTGCCGATGGCTGGCAGAGCCCGTCGCGCTACTTCTCGAACTTCTGGCTGGGACCAGTCGAGAGAGAGCGGCAGCCGCAGACCCAACCGGCGGACCCCCCACCACTGCACAAGCACGTGGGCCAGCACACCGGCCGACGAGCCAAGCCCCAGCACCAACATGCGGGGAGTGTCGAATTCTCCGACTGCAGTGTTGGTGCCGAAGTTAATGCCGTAGAACGCCAGCGCCATGATCACCACAACGTTCTCGACCATGCCGGCCGCAGCCGGTAGGGCATACGAACCCATGGCCTGCTGCACTGCCTGCAGGGTGACAGTAAGGCCGTAACCGAGCACCTGGGGTGCGGTCAGAAGAATGAGCGGCAGAGCCGCTGACACCAGCTCATCGTGGACATCTTCGGGGACCCCAAGTGCGAACAACCGGGAGACCAGTGGTGAGAGAAGAATGACAGCCAACGAAACGCCGCCGAATACCACCATCACGCCGGTCACGAAGGTGCCAGCGAGGCGACCAACCGACTCGAGGTCAGGTTCGGCGTCCTCGTTGGACTGATGAGCCGCCCCGCCAACCCGGTTCATCAGTGCCGGCACGAGCAGCGAGCCAAGCAGGCTGCCGACCGTGATCTCGAAGACCAGCCAGGGAAGCTGATTGGCCAGTTGAAACAGATTTCCGACAAACGTCGGGCCCAAAACCGCGGCGACCAGAAGCACCCGGCCGAAGCCGGTAATGCGAGAGACAAGGGTCCACTTGGCGGTGGACGCCGAGTCGCTGACGACCGAACGGTTGGACGTAACGGCCACTAGAGCTCAGGTCGGTACAGGTTGTAGGCGAACGGGATGAGAGCAAGAAGAAGACCGATAGCGGCGCCCAGAAGCCCGAGACGCTTGGGCTGAGGGAAATAGGGTTCTTCGAACACGAACGGCTGAGTGACATAGCGAGGAACGCCCCACGCCTCGACATCCTGTAGGTCTAATTCGCCATCCAGGAGTCGTAGCTGAATCACACCGATTCGTGCCCGCAAGCTGGCGATCTCAGCCTGGAGGTCCTGTTGGGCCGGGGTGAGCGGCACCCCGGGCTCCGTTTCAAAGTTCAACTGATCCTTGTTGGCCTGGAGCTCTTCCTGAAGCTCACTCAACTGCTGCAGCAGGATCTCTCTGTTCGACTCCGGAGGTCGCTCACTGGCATCGGCAATGTAGACCTCGGCTAGATCGGAGACGATGTCGCGAGCGAGGTTGGCGTCGTTGTCGAAGTACTCGATACGCAGGATTTGCGTACCGGGCACCAACCCGGCCTTGAGGTCTTCCTCAAACTCCTTAATCTCAATGCCATACTCATCGGCGATGGGAGTAGTTAGCGACCGGGAGTTGATGGCGACATCTTCGGTCTCGGTCCAGGAGTCGCCCCGGTACTCAATCTCGGTACGGGCCTGCCACACATTGGTGAACAGGTTGGCCGAGAAGTAGCCGGCCTCGGCACCGAATGCTGTGAGCACGACAGCCAACAGCGCCAGACCGCCAAGTCGTCGGCCTGACATACGGGCCCTGGTTTCGATCCCCTCAAAGACAAGGTTTTCGGGATCCTCTGTTTCCGCAACGCGTTCGAGGGTGGTGGTCATTTGTCTCCAACTCGCTCTTGAATGTCTCGTAGGTCGCCCACCGGTTTGGTCGGCCGTGCTGGGTTGCCGACAGCGACCATCCCAGCGGGGATATCTCGGGTAACGACCGATCCGGAGCCGATCATGGCTCCGGCTCCGATTCGCACCATGGGAAGAAGTGTCACGTTCACTCCGATTTGGGCACCGGCCTCGATATGTGGTCCCCGCATTACCTCGGCCGACTCGGCCGAACCGGGATAGAGGTCGTTGGCGATCGACACGCCGGGAGCCAGAAAGGCCCCGTCTTCGATCACCGTGAACTGTGCGATGTAACAGTTGGTGTGGATCTTGACGTCGTTGCCGATTCGGCATCCGTAGTCAACGACGGAGTTCGACCAGATCGAGACGTCGTCGCCGATTTCGCAGTCCTCGCGAAGCACCACGTTGTGGCCCGTTTGCAGGTTGGCGCCTACTGGCGAACCTTGGTAGATGATGCTGCCAGAACGGATACGGGCCCCGGGCCCGAGCACCAGCGGCGGAGCCTCATAGCGTTCGACGACGTAGTTCAACTGAACGTTGTCGTCGATCTCAGCCGATATGGCGGCCAGTTCATTGTCCGGTGACTGGTCGCCCGGCAGTTTGGAATCTGAAAGTGTCATGCGAAATACCTGTAGAGGTGGGAGCCGGCGGCTGCGGTCAGCTCGTCGGGGATAACGGGGTCTACGTAGAGCTCGGTGAGACGGCCCAACAGCGGGCCAAATGGTGCCGACAACTCGGGACCTGCCCGATGGGTGGAAATGAGGCGTTCCGTGGGTCCGAACCTGCGTTTGAAGTCAAGCAGCCCGGTATGAGCCAGTTCGCTTCGTCCGAAGTCGAACTTACGGAGGCCCACCTCGCGGGTGTGGCTCAGCGCGGCGTTGACCGCTCCGTGGGACACACCTGTCGATGCGAAGTCGGGGTGCGCTGCGCTGAACTTGTAGTGCATGGCATTCGGGGTCTGCAGGAGGACGCATCCACCCACAACTCGACCTTCGGACTCTGCGGCCATCACGCCACCGAGGCCTGCGGTGAAGAAGTTCTCGTAAATGGCGGCGAAGAAGCTGAGCGACTGAGGAAGAAGCTTGTGGCGGTACTTGCGGACGCCCACATGCAGCCAATAAAAGGCCTCAAGCGCCCCCCAGTCCGTACGGAACCGGTAGGTGATGCCGTGCTTGGCTGCACGACGGATCTGTCGCCGATTCATCTGGGAGAAACCAGCTTGGATCTCGTCCATCTCAGGATTCAGGTCGACAACGTGGTGGGCCGCAGTGGCTGCGGAGGCAAAGCGGTCGTCGGCCGAAGCTGGATGTTCAGCCATCGTGCCAAGCCGAACCGGCAGGTTCCGGGACAGGAGCATGTCGCTCAACAGCGGCCAGGCGTCCTCAGGACAGGGAACATCGACCAGATCGCAGAACGGAAGAGACGCAAGTCGATGCCCAGCGGGGTCGTTCAGTTCAACGACCGGCAACGAGCCGACAACTTCATCCTCTTCATCCTCACTCACAATGACCGAGAGAACGCAGACCTCGAAGCCATAGACATCGTGAAGAACCTGCCACCAAGCAGGGTCGACAAAGAGCTCGTTGCACTCACTGTTTCGGAGATCGATCTCCGAGCCAGGGCGTTCGATAACCCGGAGGACAGAAGCGTCAGCGAGCACCGTCACCCCTCAAGATGGCGCTTGGGGTTCTCGCCAAGATGGTTAGGTCTCGGCGAAGCGACCAGTTGTCGACGTAGTCGAGATCCAGGTCGAGCATTTCAATGTTGCTCAACCGGTTTCGACCTGAGGTCTGCCACAAGCCCGAACAGCCCGGTACAGCGGCCGCCCGTGCACGATGACGGTCGCTGAACAACTCGATCTCCCAGTCGAGCGAGGGCCGGGGGCCGACAAGCGACATCGACCCGTTGAGGACGTTCGCCAGCTGCGGCAGCTCGTCCAGGGAATAGCGCCGAAGCATGCCGCCGACGGGAGTCACTCGAGGATCATCCAACTTGAACGTGCCATCGGCGCTGCTTCCGCTGTCTTCGCCCTTTAGCTGAGCTTCGACGAAGGCCCGATGCTCAGCATCGGAGTTTTCGGTGTACATGGTTCGGAACTTGTAGAGAAGAAAGGTCTCCTCGCCCTGACCGATGCGCTCCTGCTTGAACAGGACCGGGCCGGCCGACGTAAGTTTGATAGCGGCTGCGATGACGGCCATCACCGGGCTCAGCACCACAAGAAGCACGCTGGAAAACACGACATCAAGTAGCCGTTTGGCAGCTCGAGCGAAAGGTGGTCCCGGAGGTGTCATGCTGCCAGCCCCCAGTCGTTCTCTTGTTCTTCTTCAAGCTCCCGGCGACGCTGATTCTCGTCGCGATGGAACAACACGAAGGCAACCGACACCGCCAACAAACCGCCTGCGCCCACACCGACCACGGCCATCTTTAGTGGCTCCGGCTCGATCGGTTTGGAGAGCACGTAGGGGTCGGAGATAACCCGCGGCTGTTGCTCGTTGATTATCTCGAGGTCCGTGTAGCGCCCGTCGAGCCGGAGGAAGATCTGGGTCTTCGCCTGCCGCACCGCGATGAGTTCGCTGCGGCGATCGATCTGCTCATTCCGAGTCAGGTCCTCGGTGTTATTCAGAATCTCCAGCAAGTCGCTCTCGGTGGCACGAAGGTTGTCGAGGTACTCCTCCAGGGTTTCGTTCTGCTCCGTGTCGTCGACTACGGCGAATTGGATGAGGAACGACTCGATGACTTCGGACACCACTTTCTGCGCTAGCGCAGGGTCCGGATCCTCGAATTCGACAGCAAGTGCTTGTGTGCCGCCGACCACCCGGGCCCGATAGTGCTTCTGGAACTCCTTGATGGAAATGTCATTCTGGATGGCGATCGGGCCCCAAACTCCCGGTGAGTTCATGGCCACGGCGATGGTCTCGACCAACGAGTTGCCGCGGTACTCGACCTCGGCCCTCGCCAGCCAGACCTCCTCCTGCAGTGACTCGGCCACAAACGCCATTGCTCCGGTTGCACCCATGATGAGCAGCCCCGCCACGAGCGCGTTGAAGATGACCCTCCACGAAGGGGGGCCGGGCTCTTCGACGTGGTCTGCTGATTCCGGGTGATTAGGCCAGAGCTGAATGTCCACTGAGAACCTCCGCCACTCTCACAACGTCTTCCTCAGTCAGATGAGGGTGCATCGGGAGAGAGAGAATTCGAGAGGCCGCCGCCTCGGTTACTGGCATTGAAACATCGGGGCCAGCCTGGAATGGTACCTGTTGATGGCATGGCACCGGATAGTGGATGCCCCACCCAACCTTGGCCTCGTCTAGTGCGGCACCAATTTCATCTCGGGTGCCTTCCGGAACCTCGATCACGCCGAGATGGTGAACCGCCAAGGACTGATCGCGAATAGTGAGTGGTCGAACCGTAGCTGGGAGGTGTTTTCGGTACCAGCCGGCTGCCGATCGTCGGGCATCGTTCCAGTCATCGAGCCGCTCAAGCTTGATGGCGAGAGCTCGGGCCTGCAATGCATCCAGCCTGGAGTTTCGACCCAGGAGGTCGTGGTGATACTTCGAGTGCGAAGACCGACCGTGATTCGACATCGACCGAATGGTCTCGGCCAGCGCCGGATCGTTGGTGACAACAGCACCGCCGTCGCCGAGAGCACCAAGGTTCTTGCCCGGATAGAAGCTGAAGCCGGCGGCCAGACCGGCTGAGCCGGCCCGAACACCGTTCCAACTGGCACCGTGAGCCTGCGCTGCGTCCTCAACCAAAGCGATTTGGTGACGGCTGACTGCGGCCCCGACGTCGTCGAGGTCGACCATCTGCCCATAGAGGTGGACGGCCATGACGGCTGCTGTCCTTGGCGTTACGGCAGCGCTGATGGTGTCGCCGGTGACAAGTAGGGTCTCTGGATCGACGTCGGCAAAGGTCACCTCGGCCCCGCACCGAACGACGGCCTCAGCCGTAGCGATGAAGGTGTTGGCCGGGATGATTACCTCATCACCGGGTCCGATCCCGGCCCCGGCCAGAATCAGCTCGAGGGCGTCAGTGCCATTGCCGACCCCGATGCAGATATCGCTTTGCTGATATGCCGCAAACGCATCCTCAAAGTCGGTGACGGCCTGGCCACCGATGAGTCCGCCGGTATCGACTGCTTGGCTCCACGCGGCGTCCAGTTCGGGACGGACATCCGCGTGGTCCGCCACAAGGTCGAGGAAAGGTATGGGTTTGGGGGATGTACTCATTGTGCTCAGGCTCCTGCCGCCGGTTGTTCTGAAACGTTGTCTGCGTCGGTCTCGATGCCATCCTCCGATGGGAAGCGATCCCGAAGATCGATAATGCTGGCGTCGTAGTCGACGTCGACCCATCCGCCGCCCTGGGCCAGCGAGTCCTGAGCAGCGCACAGGACGCTGACGACCTCACGACCGCTCACCCCGTCAACCATCGGCGCTGTGCCGTTATTGATGGACTCTACGAAGTGGCCGAGTTCGAGCGCCAACGGTTCGTTGAAGTCAATGAACGGGGACACGATGTTGCCGTGGCGATACGACATCGGAATCTGTGACGGGTCGGAGGGCGACTTCCCGGTGTCAGCAGACTGAGCGGCGGCGACGCCCTTGTCATAGACCCGCAGGCGCTCCTCGGCCATGTCGTCGTAGACCGCCATCTGATGTTCGCCGACCACCGTCGTACGT
>CALHBU010000129.1 GCA_937930655.1 uncultured Acidimicrobiales bacterium
GCACCTACGAACATCGCACCTACGAACATCACAACCCCGCTACTCACTCAGGATTCTTGTTGCTGCAGCTGTCGGCCTCGTTGCGTTGGTCGCTCCGGCGTCAGCGGCACCGGTGGCCGAGCAGCCGGAGCGAGCCGACGATGCCGAGCGTCATTGCGTGGCCTATGCCCAGGGCGCCTTGAGCACCGCCAAGGCGGCCGAACCTCGGTGTTGGGACAAGGCCAGCGAGGCCGAAGCGTTCGTAGAGGCCGTTACTGCCGCGCCGACTCGAGGCAGCAGAGCAGGTGGAAACAACGTGATCGGCCGCCACTACTCCGGTTCGTCCTACACCGGCAGCACCCTTACCATCGTCGGAACAACCTGCGCCGGCGGGGTCTGGGTCGCCTCCGGTTGGTGGAACGACAGAATCTCATCCAGCAGCCATTACTGCGGTTCCGATGGCACGCGGTTCTACAACTCTTCGTCCTGCTCGGGCAGCTCAAAGACCATCTACGCATCGGCCTCCGGGCTGGGGTGGATGAACAACAAGACGAGTTGTGTTCGCTACGGCTGACCACCATTGCCAGTGCCGTAGCCGCTGACCGATGCTGCCGGGCGCCGTGATGCGCCCGGCAGACGGGCAAGGGTCGCCGAAACTCTTCGCCGATCCCGCTGGCGACGACATTGCCGCCTTCTACCGGACAAACGTCAACAACGTGTTGTCGTTCTTTCAACGTCGGACCGGTGACCCCGAACTAGCGGCCGACCTCACGTCGGAGACCTTTGCTCGAATGATCACCAAGCAGGAACAGTTCGACCCCGACGCTGGGACCATCGAACAGTGGATGTACACCATTGCCCGGAACCTCCTTCGAGACTTCTGGCGGAAATCGAGAGTGTCGACATCGGCTCAACGGCAGCTGGCCATGGCGTGGGAACCGCTCGACACCGAGTCGGCCCGTCGATTGTCGGCAGCCGAGAGCGAGGATCGCGTTCTCGAACTGGTGTCAGCAGTGAATGGTCTGGCCGCCAGCCAGCGCGATGCGGTGGCGTTGAGGGTCTTTGATGGCCTCGACTATCGACAGATCGCCAACCGGCTTGGATGCACGGCCGGGGCAGCCCGGGTGCGAGTGCTGCGCGGTCTCCGAACCCTGGAGAAGACCCTTGAAGTCTGAACGACCACCATCGGGGCTGGACCCAGGCCTTCCATTCGTTGATCGTCTGGAGCACCAGCTTCGGGCCGCCTCGATTCGCAACATCGAACAAGGCAACGAACCGGCAACTGACGCTCGAAGGCAGGGCCGATGGCTGGCCTATGCCGCGGTCATACTGCTCTTGGTCGGAGCAGTTGCCTTCTGGCCCAATAGCCAGAAGGCAGTGGCGGCTGATGTCTTCGAGATCGAGCGCAGCGGCTCGTCGGTTGAGGTCTCGGTCATCGACCTGATCGACGACGGCGACGACGCAATCGAGGAGCTGGGAGAAGCTGGACTGGACGTAGAGGTGGCCATGGTGCCGGTTTCGCCTTCGCTCGTCGGCCGACTGGTGGCGGTTGAGTCACTTGGTGGTATCGACTTAGAGCTTGTCTCAGTCGATGGCGTCGTGATCGATTCCTTCGTTGCCGAGGCAGGAAGCGGACCTCTGCTCTTGGAGATCGGGGAGCCGGCCGAAGGCGAGGAGCCTTACGTGTACAGCTCCGAGCCCGGGCTTTGCGCTTCATTCGGGCGCCCAATCTCGGTTGACGATGTTCGTGCGGCCCTCGGTGGACCGAACCACGAGATTCGTTGGTTCCAAGCTGAGGGGGCAGAGGTTGAAGAGGTCGCCGAGGCCGACCTCGTTGCGTTGGCGATTGTCGTCACCGAAGTGGTTCCGGAACACATAAATGCATCCGTCGTGTTCGCGACGACGGATACCTCGCACCCGGGCTGCGAATAGTCAGGTTCGAGCCGGTCCACAGAGCCGGTCCACGGCTGACGGGAAGCGACGCCAACCGCCGCGGCCGCATCGCTTCCCGTCGAACTTGGAGGGAACACCTGCTTGGTGACCCACCTGCCCCGTCCGGTCGATTTCGGCCAGAAACGGGTTGAACGCTGGGTACTACGAACGGGCGGCCAGAGTTGTTACAGATTTTCCTCATCTTCTCTGCCTCCCGGGTTTGTTGCTCTGTGCACAGGTGCGTAGAGCAACGCCGAGTCGTCTGGTTGGCTCACCGGGTACGACGACACAGAGGAAAAAGTGGACGGGAAAATGGAGGGAAACATGACAATCAAGAAGGTACTGCCCGTGCTTTGTGCCCTGGCACTGCTGGCTGGGGCTTGCGGAGGAGGAAGCAACGAGGCTGATGGGGGTGAGGACACCTCGGAGCAAGTAGCCGAGGCTTCGACCAACGATCAGGAGACCGACGAGGAACCGGCGGAGGACCAGTCAACAACCACCGCGGCCGACGAACCATCGGATGACGCCACGGCCGAGACACAACCGCTTGACATTGGGGGACCACCACTGGCCGCCGGTGCCTACACAACTGAGTTGATGGGAACACCGCTCACGTTGGATCTCGACCGGGAGTGGGTGGTCCCTGTGGGTGACCCCGGGGCCATGGTCTTCGTCGATCCCGAGACCGAGACCGATACCGCCGAAACCATCCTGGTTACCAGGATGAACAGTATGGCCGGGGCGGCCGATGCTGATGTCGAACCGAAGGGCCCAACCATGTCTGGTCCGTCGAACGATCTCGGGGCCTGGGTGGAGGCGCTTGAAGAAGTGGTGGCCGTCGGGCCCGAGGAGAGCGAGATCTCTGGCTATTCGACGATGAGCTACGACGTTTCGCTCGATCCTGACGGGACACGATCCATTCCCGGCGGCTGTGGACCAACCCCGGAAGACCGTTGCCTTTTTGTAGGCGGCACCGGATCGCAGACCGTTGCCTTCTTCATTGTTCGGACCACCGAGGTGTATCGAATGTGGATGATCGATCAAGGCGACGAAGATCCGATTCTGGTCACCGCCATAGCCAGCGAAGACAACGTCGCATGGCTTGATGATCGGGCCGAGGCCTTCGTGGCCGGCATGACGATCGGCGAGGTAGCCCCGCATCCGGTGGCGCTTCCCGAGGGCGATGTCTGGGAAGCTGGTTTCTCGTCAGTTGTTCCGGCAGGCGACGTCTTTGTGCCTGCTCTCGGAGGGCTCAACATGACGCTTCCCTATGAGACGTTTGTCTTTCAGGACAACAACTGCCTGACAGTGGATTCGGACACGCCGGCCGAAGACGCCCCGTTTCATCCGTCGGTGTCGATCACGCTGGCCTCGTTACTCGGGTTCGGCCCGACGATGGTGTCGGTGGACTCGGTCGAGGACGTCATTGCCATTGCTCGAGAAGGCGAGACCTTTGAACCAAACGGTGAGACCATCACCGTCTTTGGCGTCGAGCTGGAGGGCTATGACATGCGGGGTATCGCCGAAGGGCCACCGGCTCCTGAAGAGTCAATCTCGTGCTCGCCGGCTGATGGCAGCGGTTCCAATGCCCACTTCTACCCCGGCCCCAATGCCACGGTTTACATGGGGCCATACGAAGGCGGCGTACTCATGGTCACCGCCGAGGCATTCACCGAAGAAGATCTGCCGGCAGCCGAGCAGCTGCTCGATCAGTTGCTTCCCACCCTGGCGCTGGCTGGCTAGTCACGGTCGGAGGGGCCAGTCGATGACTGGTGTCGTTTCGGTCACACCCGTCGCGCCGGCGATCGGCTTTGTGATTCAGTAGTTGTGAACATCTTCACAAAGTCGATCGTCGAGCCAGGGGCTGTCATGCGTGTCGAGCAGATCACCATTCCACTCATCCGGTCGGTGGTCAACCGTCCGAAGCTGTCGGAGATCCTCTTCCGCTTCGATCCGTGGGGCAACCCGCTCGGCCCCGATCGCTATTCATGGCCGTACCCGATCTATGACCGGATGCGTCAGGACGGCGCGGTGGCCTATCGCGGCCTGTACCAACAGTGGTTTGTCATGGGCCATGCCGAGGCCCGGGCCGCGCTGTCTTCGCCTTCGATGGTGGTTGAGCCCCAGGTCGATCTCATGAAAGTTGTACGGCCCTTCAACCGCTTCCGGCCAGCTGCTGCGTCGTTTCTCGACAACCTCTTGGTGCTCACTGACCCCCCGGACCACACTCGTCTCCGCCGACTGGTTAGCCGGACGTTCTCGCCTCGGCAGATGGCCAGAATGGAACAGGCGGTTGACACGCTGGCCCAACGACTCGTCGACGAAGCTCTCGATGCTGCACACAACGGCGGGAGCACCGGTGCTGTCGAGATCTTCTCGTCGTTTGCCGCTCCGCTGCCGATCCAGGTCATCTGTGAGTTGCTAGGTGTTCCCGAGGAGCGATGGGAATGGGCGGCCCACATCTCGACCAAGATTTCGCTGATTGGCAATGTGATGGTCGGCTTCGATCCTGAAGAGGTAAGCGCGGCCGTCGATGACATGCAGGCCTACTTCCTCGATCTGGCCGCGCAGCGACGGGTTGAGCCCACCGAGGATCTCGTTTCCGCCTTGGCCGAGGTAGACGAAGATGGTGATCGGCTGAGCGACGATGAGTTCATCGGGATGGTGGGGCTGTTGATGTTCGCCGGTCATGACACCACCAGTGGCCTGATCACCAACTCCATCCTGGCTTTGGCCGACCACCCTGAGCAGCGGAAGATGGTTCGTGACAACCCCGGCCTCTGGGACAACGCCATCGATGAATTGCTCCGGTGGGACACGCCGGTCCAGATCATTCCCCGAGTGGCAGCCGAGGATGTCGTGATCGGTGACCAATCGATCAAGAAGGGAACCAACCTCCTTGTCATGCCAGCGGCCGCCAACCGGGATCCCGCCCGGTACGAGGATCCGAATGTCCTGAGATTGGATCGGGAAGATCCTCAGCCCGTCTCCTTCGGGCACGGTCTCCATCACTGCCTCGGCCATGCCCTGGCCCGAATGGAGGCCAAGGCGGCGCTCAGCGCATTCGTGGATGGTTTCGGTGACTACACCTACGACCCGGACAGTCTGGAATGGAAGCAATCGGTGGTTACCCGGGGTACGACCAAGCTGATGATTACTCCCGGCTAGCGATCAGTTGTGGAGGGCGTCAGTTCTGGGAAAGCGTCAGTTCTGAAATGGGAGGGCGTGCTCGGCCAGATAGTCGAGCTCGGCATCCCAGCCTTCGTCCAGCGACATGGGGCGGAGGACGAACTTGGTGATGCCGGCGTCGAGGTGAGACTGGAGGAGTGTCATGAGTTCGTCCGGCCCGACCGGGCAGATCTCGGGTCGTGCCGCCTCGGTCTTGCGCATGACGGCAGCCACCGTTCGATCGTCGAGTTCGGTACGGGCATAGGGAATGCTGATGCCGAAGTGATCGTCGTCGATGAGTCGGCCTGCTTTGGCGGCAGCAGCTTCGATGGTTTGTCGACTGACCTCGGCCTGGGCCGGGGTGGCCCGCGAGGCCAGCCATCCATCGGCATGGGAAGCCGTGAGCGCCAGTCCTTTCGGACCGTTCCCGCCCAACCAAATCTCCAACGGCTCCTGCAGCGGTGGCGGACCGACCGTCACGTCGTTGTAAACGAAGCCATCGAACTCGCCGGTGACAGCCTCGCCTTGCCACCACGAGCGACACAGATCGATGGTCTGTTCGATGCGCTTGTTGCGATCGACACCGGTCACGCCGAGAGCGGCCCGTTCGGTCGCCGAGCCGATGCCGGGCATGAACGCCAAAAGCAGCCGTCCGCCGCACAACCGGTCGAGGTGGGCCAGTTCTTTGGCTAGCAGGAGTGGGTTTCGGCCAGGGACCACCACATTGGTTCCCAGCTTGAGGCGAGTGGTTCGAGCCGACGCTATGGCTAACGCCATGAGCGGCTCGACCGCCGAGGTCATCGGAGTGTCCGAGAGCCAGAGTGTGTCGAACCGCCGCTTCTCCAACCCATCAACGAGATCAGACAGGCCTTCGGCATCGGCCGGAGTGTTGGAGCTGGCGACGGCCATACGGATCTTCATGATTGAGAGTCTTCCACTCCGGGTCGACGTTCGTGCATTGGGAACAACGCTCCGTCCAGCTCGCCCCGGACTTCGTGGCTGTGTTGCCCAAGTTCGGGTGATGGCGCTGGGTGAGGTCCGGCTCCGCCAATCAACTGTCCGTACACGGCGATGGGACCAAAGTCAGTCGACGGCTGCCACTCAACGAGCTCGTTGGCGACGGCCAGCTCCGATGTTGTCAGCCCATGAGTTTCGACCGAGACGGACAGGCTGCCGTCAGTCCAGGTGAGAGCCCCGTCGTCGCTTTCGGTCCAGGTGTTGTCGTCCGGCCCCGAGTAGTCGAAGCCGCCCAGTTCGGGAGCCGGTCTTCCCCGGTACCGGGTGTACTCGGCGGCCTGGGCTGCCATGGTGCTTTGGATCAACGAGGTTCTGACGTGTTGCGAGCCTCCGCCGCCCTCGCTTTGAGGCCGGCCTCGCTGCCACCATCCGGCGACGACGCCAAAGGCACCGATCATCGGCGTCATGACGTCGTGGATGGGGACCGAGAGGAAGACCGGTTCGTTGCCGTCGCCTGATGCTGTGACGCCACCCTGGGCCGCCATGAACCCACCGAGAGCCTGGGCAAGAGGATCAAAGGCCGGCCGCTCGGCCATGCTCTCGTCAAGTCCGTAGCCGGGAGACGACAGGAATACGAGCTCCGGGTTGATCGCCCGGAGTGTCGCCTGGTCACACCCCAGCCGGTTGCTGACGCCCGGTCGGAAGTTCTCAATGACGGCATCGGCGGTGGCGGCCAACCGATGGAGTTCGGCCTGCCCCTCGGGGGTTCGGAGATCGAGGGCAATGCTGCGTTTGGCCTGGTTCCACGAGTTGAACATGGGTCCGATGGCTCGGAACGGGTCTCCGGTTGGTGCTTCGACCTTGATGACATCGGCACCCAACATGCCGAGATGGCGGCTCACGACTGGGCCCGCGATGAAGGATGCAAGATCGATCACCCGAAGTCCGGTCAGCGGAAGTTCGGCATCGCCAGCAACCGCCTCGGAACTCGAAGCCGTTGCCCACTCAGCAGCAACTTCGTCGGTGTGTTCGCCAAGCAGAGGGGCCCGGCGACCGATCGGATCACCGGGTGCAGTTTCAACGGTGACCGGTAGGCCCATCATGCGAACCTCACCAAGTTCCGGGTGATCGACCGCCACATCCATGGTGTTGGCGGTGACGATCGACGTAGCCAAGAACTCTTCTCGGGTAAGCACTGGCTGGGCCGGAACATCGGCTGCAGCAAGAAGTTGCAGCCATTCGTCCCGGGGCTTGGTGGCGAACACCTCATCGAGAATGGGGGTGATGACCTCGAGCGCTTCGTCGAGCATGAGGCCCCACGGCGGCGCTTTGAGTTCCGGATGATCGATGAGCTCCGGCCGGCCGATGACATCGAGCATTCGCTCGTAGAAGCGCAAGGTGCCACAAGCCAGGAAGAACCACTTGCTGTCACCCGCTTCGATCAGCCGGTAGCAGCCAACTCGACCCTTGGAACCAAGACCCGAGTCGCCGGGGCGAGGGAGATCGTCGGCCTCGAGGCGAAACTCGCCGAGCTGAATGGCGGCCGCCCCTGCCACCTGGGAGACCTCGTAGGTGGCAGCAACCCCTTTGGATCGGCGGAGCAGCAGGCCGGTTGCCGCCGCCAACGCGCCGAGCACACCGGCGCCATAGGCCGCCACCGGGACCACAACATCGACGGGCACCTCGCCGTAGGACTGCTGGTTCCATGCAATGCCGGTGGCCGCGTGAAGCAGGGTGCGGGTGACCGGGTCGTCGACCTTCGGTCCTCGTTCGCCCCACGGCGGCATGGCGACGATGACGGCCGATGGATTAGCCGACCGAATCCCCGCGGCCTGGCCAGGGCGGTCGACGATGACAACATCGGCCGCAGCCAGGATCGGCGCCGGGTCGCCAACAAAGGACCGCTTGTTGCGGTTGATGGTCTGAAAGCCAGGATCGGCCCTGTAGGGATCGCCAGACTCGGTCTCGACCTTGACCACATCGGCACCTTGATCGGCCAGGAACATGGCGGCGTAGGGGGCCGCAATGTCGGTGCCGAGGTCGAGGACCCGTAGGCCGGAGTAGGGGCCTGAGCCAGTCATGGAATGATCCCTGCTTCTTTCAATCGTTCGATCTCGTCCCAGTCCTTGCCGAGCTCCATCAGGACCACTTCGCTGTCTTGCCCGAGCTCGGGCGACGGTGATTGGACCGACCACGGGGTGCCGGAGAAATCGACCGGGGTGGCCACCATGTCGACCAAGTCTCCACTGCTGTCTGGGGCCTTGATATAGCAGCCATTGGCGTGAGCCTGAGGGTCGTTCAGCATGTCGAGGGTGGACTGAACCGGCGACCACCACACATCATGCTGGTCGAAGATCTCGCCCCACTGGTCACGATCCTTGGTGACCATGACGGCGTCGATGGCGGCCGTCATCTCCAGTGTGTTCTCAGCTCTGGCTGCAATGTCGACGAATCGGGGATCGTCGGCCCACTCGGGGTGATCGAGGGCTGCCACCACATTGGGCCAGTGGCGGTCGCCCTCCATGCCGAGCATCCAGAGCCACTTGCCGTCGCCACAGCGGTAGCCGTTGATGAGCGGGTTGGCTGGGCCAGAACGGGAGACCGCCTCGGAGTCGGTGCCGAGTCGGGCCGTGACGTTGTGGTCCCAGCCCAACTGATAGGCGCCAACCCGAAGGAGGGACGTGGAGACCAACTGGCCTTCGCCTGACTTCTCCCTGGCAAACAACGCGGCCGATACGCCGGCCGCCGCTGACATGCCGGTGAAGTGGTCGCCCATGCCGCCGCGGGGATAGGGCAGGTCGTTGTCGCCCGGAGTGATGGCATCGACGATGCCGGCCCGGCAGTACCAGGCCCCAACGTCGTAGGCCGCTCGGTCGGCTTCCTCGCCTTCGTGGCCGTAGCCCGATACCGCGGCGTAGACAAGTGCGGGGTAGCGGGCATGCAACGTCTCGTAGTCGAGACCCTGTCGGCTCAGTCCACCGGGCCGGTAGTTGGTGACAAACACGTCAGCATCAGCCAACAGGTCGTGCATGATTGCCAGCCCATCGGCCGATGTGAGATCGAGCGCCAGACTCTTCTTGCCCCGGTTGTCAAGCTCGAACGGTGGGTTGATCTGGTCGGGATAGAGCCACTCCAACGAGCGAAAGGGATCGCCGGCCAGCGGCTCGACCTTGATGACGTCGGCGCCCCAGTCGGCCAGGAGGCCGCTACACGAAGGCCCGGCGATCCAGAGGCCCATCTCGACCACCTTCACGCCATCCATTGGGCCCGTCATTGGCGTGCTTGTGTCATTGGCGTACCGCAATCACTGGCGTGCTTTTGTCATACAGAACTCAGATTCCGAGTTCTTCGAGCACCGGAATGAGATGACGACGAAGCAACTTGCCGGTGGATGTCCGGGGCAGTTCGTCGGTGACATGGATTGCATCGGGGCGCTTGAAGCCGGCGAGGTGTTCCTTGCAGTGAGCCTGGATGTTCTCGACTGAACCGCCATCGCGGAGAACAACGGTGGCAACCACTCGTTCGCCCCACGTTTCGTCGGACAAACCGACAACGGCAGCCTCGGAGACATCGTCGCATTCGTACAGAACGGCCTCAACCTCTTCGGGTGCGACGTTCTCGCCGCCACGGATGATCATGTCGCCGGAGCGGCCGCTGAGGAACAGATAGTTGTCGTCGTCGAGATAGCCGAGATCGCCGGTGTGGACCCAGCCCTCGTCGTCGATGGTGACCCTGGTCTTCTCTTCAGCGCCCCAATAGCCGTCCATGGCCCGGTAGGTGCGAAGCTGGACCTCGCCCGGTTCGCCGACCCCCATGACGGCCCCTTCGGGGTTGACGATGCGAACCTCGACGTCGTCGAGCACCTGGCCAACCGAACGAATGCGAGCCAGCTTGAGGTCGCTGTCGAGTACGTGATCGTCGGGGCCGAGCACGGCAACGGTGGAGGTGGTTTCGGTCTGCCCGTAGGCGCCCGAGAAGCCAACCGTGTCGGGGAACATATCGATGGCCCGCTTGATGACGGCCGGAGGCATGGGGGCCGCGCCGTAGGTGCAAGCCTCGAGGGTGGAGAGACTGGCCGAAGCCAGCTTGTCGCTCTCCAGCACCTTGGCCAGCATGGTCGGAACGAGGAAGGCGTGGCTGACGTTGTGGGTATCGACCGCGTCGAGCCACGCATCGGGCTCGAACTGGCTCATCATCACGGTGATGCGGCCCGAGTAGAGGGCATTGAGAAGCGAGGTCAGACCGGCAATGTGATAGAGCGGTGCGGCCAGACACATGCGGCCGTGGTCCTCGCCGTCGGCCGCATCGTTGGCTCCCATGATGTAGCCGGTGAGGGCACCGTGGGTGAGCTTGACGCCCTTCGGTAGCGAGGTAGTGCCAGAGGTGTACAGCAGGGCTGCCAGCTCTTCGTCCTCGACCTCGTTAACCAGCGGCCACTCCTCGGCGGCATCGCGGCGGGCGATGTAGTCGTCGTCGAGATACACGATCTCCTCGACGGTGTCGGGTCGGCACCGTTCGATCAGGTCCTTGTAGCGAGTCTCGGCAAAGACCACCTTGGCCCCCGAGTCGGCTAGCAGGTGGCTGACTTCTTCGTCGGCCGCTCGATAGTTCATGGGGACAACGGTGGCGCCGATGGCCGAGGTGGCGAAGATCGATTCGAGGCAGGACGCCGAGTTGGTGGCGAACACTCCAACCCGGTCGCCAGCCATCACGCCGAGCTCGGTAAGAAGCCCGGCTGTCTGGCCAACATTGGCCCGGAGTTCGCCGTAGGTGATCTCCTGCGGCGTGTCACCGGAGATGTCGACGAGCGCCATGGCGTCCGGAACGATCATCGAAGGCAGGTCGAGCAGACTGGCAAGATTCACTGGGGGACTCCGTGTTGATGGTGGAACGCTGTTGCTGAACGCTTTGGCTAAAGGATCGCTCATCAGGTGTGACGCGCGCCACCTCACGCGCTACACCTTGATCTCATGAGCTCAGCCCAAACCCCAGCCCGCAGAGTCGTCGAGGCATTTGGCGATTGCGACGCGCTGGCCGAGATGTACACCGACGACGTGACCTGGCGCCTCAATCACTCATTGGCCCCCAATATCGCCGGCCCTCATGTCGGAAAAGAAGCGGTCTGTGGATTCAACACTGCGGTGTTCACCAAGTTCTACGAACCGGGTTCGACCACCGTTGAGATTCTCGACGAGATCGGCGATGAGAGCTCGAGCGTCGTGCGCTTCAACATGCACGCCATGAGTAAGCGGGGTAACTCCTACGACGTCGAGTACGTGCTGTTTGCCAAGACCACTGGCGGCCTGGTCCATGAGGTGGTCGAACTTCTCGACACCCATGCATCAAACGAACAACACGCTGGCAATGCCGTCGGTGTGCCACCCACTCAGTAGCTTGCGTCTGTGATCCAACCGCTCGAGGGGACCCGAGTGCTGGAGCTGGCCACCGATGTGGCGGGCCCCTTCGTCGGCAAGTTGCTGGCCGACCACGGTGCCACGGTCATCAAGGCCGAGCCGCCGGGTGGCGATCCTTCACGCCTGCATGGGCCGTTTCCTGAGGACCGGGTCGACCCCGAGCAGAGCGCCCTCTTTCTGCACCTCAATGCCAACAAGCAATCGGTGGTGGTCGATCTCAACCTCGAGGCCGATCGACAACTGATCCGCTCGCTGGTTGCCGATACCGACGTGGTCATTGAGTCTTTTGCTCCCGGAGAGCTCGAACGTCATGGTCTCGGCTACGACGACCTGAAGGCCATCAACCCGGCCATTGTGGTCACCAGCATCACCCCGTTCGGCCAGACCGGTCCCTATGCCGACCTGGTCGGCGCCGACATCGTTACGTACGCCATGGGTGGGCCCATGTACGGCACCGGTGTCGACACCCGGGAGCCGGTCAAGCTGGGCGGCAACCTCACCAGCTATCAGGCTGGCAATGTGGCGGCCACCGCCACTCTGTCGGCGTTGCTGATGGCCGAGCAGTCCGGTGTTGGTGCCCACATCGACCTTTCGATGTTCGAGGCTCAGGCCGGCAGCCTCGATCGTCGGGTGACCTACCTGCTTTGGTATCTGTGGAGCGGTCGGGTTGTGGGTCGGCAGGCCGATGGCGCGGTTCGCATGTTGCCCAACAGCTTTTTCGATACCGCCGACGGCCACGTGCTGGTGTTCACCCTGCTGCCGTGGGTGCCTCGCATGCTGGAGGTGCTCGATGATGCCGGGTTGGCCGAGCGCTTCGATCAGCCCGATTGGCTGCACGACGACTCCTTGCCCGACGAGATCATGTCGGTCTTCATTCCCTGGCTCTACGAGGGCGACAAGAGCGACCGGTCGGAGAGGGCACAGGCCGAGAAGTGGGCCATGACTCCGTTGAACCCGCCGGTCGACCTCATCGACGATTCTCACTTCACCGACCGAAACTTCTTTGTTTCCGTTGAACATCCGGTAGCTGGTTCGTACCGAACGCCCGGCGCACCGTTTCGGATCGGCCACGACTGGGACCAGGTGTGGCAGCTCACCTCGGCTGCGCCACTGCTCGATCAACATGGTGTCGCCATTCGTCACGCAGCTACCGACGACAACGTAGAACGGGCAATCGCTACCCGACCGGCGGGCGAACAACGTCTGCCAATGGAGGGGATTCGGGTTCTGGATCTCACCGTGGTGTGGGCCGGCCCAGCCTCGACCATGCACCTGGCCGACCTTGGGGCCGAAGTCATCCGGGTCGACAATCCCTTTGTTTTTCCGCCCGCCACCAGGGGCAACTCGCCACGACCGGCCGAGGATCTCCTCATCGACTTCGGGCCGTTGGGTGGGGGCTACCCCAACCTCGACGTCAGCGGCCGGCCGTGGAACAAGCACGGCATGTGGAGTGCTCAGGCCCGCAACAAGCTGAGTTGCACCCTCGATATCCGCCAACCTGCGGGGCTCGATGCCTTCCTCCGTCTTGTCGATCAGTGCGATCTTCTGGTCGAGAACAACTCGGTCAATACCCTCGACAAGTTGGGCATCGGTTGGGATGTCCTCCATGCCCGGAACCCCAGGCTGGTCTGCCTCCGCATGCCGCCGATGAGCCTGGCCGGGCCGTATTCGGAGTACGTCGGCTTCGGAGCAAGCTTCGAGGCACTCTGTGGGCTCACCCGGCTGCGGGGCTACACCGACGACGACCCAACCACCACATCGGCCGCCTTCCACATGGATCCTGCGTCGGGCGCCACCGGAGCCTTTGCCGCCATGCTCGGACTCCGTCGCCGGGATGCTAATGGCGTCGGCGAGCTGATCGAGTTCGCCCAGGGCGAAAACATGATGCACCACATCGGCGAGTACTTTGTCGACGCCGATCGCACCGGGCGCGCTCATGGGCCGGGCGGCAATCGCCATATCGCCCGGGCCCCTCAGGGTTGCTACCCGTGTGCAGGCGAGGATCGTTGGGCCGTTGTCTCAGTAGGCAACGAGGCCGAGTGGGCTGGCCTGTGCCGGGCAATGGGTCACCCCGATTTGGCCGACGACGAACGTTTCGCCACCGTGGCCGACCGGCAGGCCAACCACGATGCGCTGGACGAGATCATCGCGGCCTGGACGAGCGGCCTCGATCATCAGGATGTCTTCAAGCTCTGCCAGGCCGAGCGGGTACCGGCCGGACCGGTCATGGACGAAGCCGATGCCTATGCCGACCCCCACTTGAAGGCCCGGGGCTTCTTTCGCCAACAGGGCTCAGACGATGTCGGTACCTGGGACTTCCCCGGACAGCAGTGGACGTGGACCGGTCCCGACATGCGGTGGGAGAAGATCTGCGCCCTCGGGGTCGACAATGACTACGTGCTCAAGGACGTCTGCGGGCTCTCCGACGCCGAGTATCAGGCCCTCGACAAGGCCGGCCATCTCTCGCTCGACTACCTGCAACCCGACGGCACCAGCTGGTAACCCAGAAAACTGGCAGCT
>CALHBU010000130.1 GCA_937930655.1 uncultured Acidimicrobiales bacterium
CCGACCGGTACGGATACCGACCAGCCGGGCCGACTCGGTGTTGGACGACACGGCCCGAAAGGCCAGACCGGTCTTGGTCAGGGTCAGGATGACGTACAGGGCACCCATCATGAGGGCCAACATGGCCCAGGTGCCGAGACCGTCATAGAACAGACGAGCACCACCAACATTGATGAAGTCGTCGGGACCCTTGGGGAACAACGACGGGAAAGCTCGAGGCTGGTAGTTCCAGATCTCACCGGCCACCGCGTTCAATATCAAGAACACACCGAGCGTGATCAACACCACCGGTAAGTGATCGGTCGGATCGAACGGCCGTACCAACACCCGTTCGATCACCGCACCCATAAGGGACGAAAGCACCATCGCCAAGACAATGGCGACGCCGATCGGCAACCCCTGTTCAACCGAGAACACGTAGGCGATGAACGCACCGAACATTGCCAACTCGCCCTGAGCGAAGTTGATCAACGTCGTCGCCTTGAAGATCAAGACCAGCGCCACCGCAACCACGGCATAAATAGCTCCCAGCGTCAGGCCATCAAAAAGCCGCTGCAGAAACAGACTCACGTTTTCTTCTCCCCTTTACATCAAGCGCCGAGGTAGGCGTCTTGGATGGATGAATCATTTTGTAGCTGTTCGGCCGGACCCTGGAGGACGATCTCCCCCGCTTCCAGCACATAACCATGGTGGGCAATACCGAGCGCCAAATTGGCGTTCTGCTCGACCAGCAACATGGTCACTCCTTCTTCCTTGTTCAGTGCCCCGAAGGTCTTGAACAAGTCTTCGATGATGAGCGGGGCGAGGCCCAGCGACGGCTCATCGAGCAACAGCAGTTCAGGGCGGGACATGAGAGCCCGGGCAACGGCGAGCATTTGCTGCTCGCCACCGCTCAATGAACCGGCGAGCTGATCCTTGCGTTCGGCCAACCTCGGGAACATCTCGAAGTATTTGTCGATGTCGGAGTCGAGGCTGTCCTTGCGGACGTAGCCACCAACCTCAAGGTTGTCGACGACCGACAGCTCAGGGAAGGTGCCTCGACCCTGCGGGATGTGGGCGACGCCCCGGCTGACGATGTCGCCGGTGTCGGACTTGTTGATCTCTTTGCCATCCAACGTGACACTGCCGGACGAACTCACGACCGGCATGTTGCAGACGGATCGGAGCGTGGTGGTCTTGCCGGCGCCGTTGGCGCCCAAGATCACGGCGACCTCACCTTTGGCTACCTCGAAACTGATGTTTCGGAGGGCCTGGATTTGGCCGTAGTTGGCGTTCAGGTTCTCGACTTTGAGAAGAACCTCTCTGTTGCCGCTAGTGGTCATTGGCAGAACTCCCCAGGTAGGCCTCGACGACGCTTGGATCTTCACGGACCTCGTGTGGGAGGCCCTGTGCAATCTTCTGACCGAAGTTCAACACGACGATCTTCTCCGAAATACCCATGACCATCCGCATGTGGTGCTCGACCAACAGAACCGTGAGGTTGTGCCGATCCCGGAGTCCTTTGATGGTTGCTGCGAGCTCGTCGACCTCGGAGTGGGTGAGACCCGAAGCCGGCTCATCGAGCATGAGCAAGCGAGGATCGCCAGCAAGTGCTCGGGCGAGCTCGATGCGCTTGAGTGTTCCGAACGGGAGTCCGGCGGCCGGGTGGAAGGCCACGTCGGTCAGGTCAAGCTCTTCGAGAGCATCCCAAGCCTTGCGCTTGAGAGCCTTCTCTTCCTGCTTGGTGCCCAGCCGCAACATCGAGGCAACAAAGTTGGCCTTGGTGTTGGTGTGGTTACCGACCATGACATTCTGGAGGACCGTCATGCCAGGCCAAAGAGCCAGGTTCTGGAATGTCCGGAACACGCCTCTCTGGGAAATCTGGTGAGGTGCCAACGCTGTCAGGTCGATGCCGTCGAACGTGACCGATCCTTCCGTCGGGTCATAGATCCGGCTGACGACGTTGAACAACGTCGTCTTGCCAGCCCCGTTGGGTCCAATGAGTGCGCAGATCTGACCTTCGTCGATCTCGAAACTCAGGTCATCCAGGGCGGTGATTCCGCCGAAGCGGACTGTGATGTTAGAGACTTCTAGTAAAGACACGTCTTGGCGCTGGCCTTTCGAACGATGAGCCGTCTACGAGTGCTGCCAGAAGATAGACATGTGGCCTCGGTCACGTCCAGATGAAATTGTGCCTGTCGGCAAGTTATTCCCGAGCAAGCCGAGCTTGCCCAACGGACGAGAGAGATCAGAGCGAGATATTAAGATGCGGAAGCACGGCGTTCAGAAGGTCTCTCGCCCCCGCAACTGTCGCTTTTCTCAGAATGTCGTCTGTTGTGCCCCGGCCACAGGCCAATCGGTACACCTCGGTCAGGTCCAGTCCGAGGACCGCAACCGGACCACCGTCTCCGAAGATCATTTCGATATCTGACGACGCGTAGTCGGCCACGTTGACCCGAAGAATGCCGTCGTCGGTGACATGTTCGGGAAGCACCTTTGCCCAGGCACCCAACACGGTGTCGATGACCAACCCCGACGCTGTCTCATCGGAGTCCCGGATGGGATGACCACATGCTCGTCGGATGTCCTGCTCGTGGGTCCAGAGATCGAACAAGCGGCGCTCGAGTGCCTCGGACAAAGGACGGGTTCGGCCCAACGGTCCGGGGACATCCTGTTCTCCACCATCGATCAGCTGTCGATAGGTCGACATTCGGCGGTTGGTCATGCCTGCCATTTCGTCAATGACCGATACCAGAGGAAGCGGCCGACGGGCCTGCACTGGCAACTCCATGTACTCATCGAGCTCGGTCACCACATGCGGAAGGTTCGGCAGTTCGACGTCAGGCAGAGGTGAACCAGCGAGCACCTGCTCAAGACCGACCATGTGGCTGAGATGGTCCTTGACGGTCCAACCAGGGCAATCGGTCGGCTCGTCGCCAGAGATGGCGGCTCCGTTCTCTCGGAGAAACGAGACGGTGCTGCTGAGGACGAGTGACAGGGAGTCGACGAGCTGGATCAGATGTTGATTTGGCATGCGCCCTAGACCATATGGGGGCAACCGGTACCCGACCCAACCATGGGTGCTGGACCATCCGACCGGGTCACATCAGTTCAAACACCGCTCAGTTCTCGCTGGACTCGGCCTTCTCCATCTCCTGCCTGACGTCGTCCATGTCGACGTCCTGCACCTGCTGGATGAGGTCTTCGAGCGAGTGGCTCGGCAACGCGCCCGGTTGGGAGAACAACAGCACACCATCCCGGAAGATCATCAAGGTGGGAATGGAGCGAATGTTCAGCGCTTGAGCCAACTCCTGCTCGGCCTCGGTATCGACCTTGGCAAAGACCAGAGTGTCGTGTTTCTCCGCCGCTGCTTCGAAGACCGGGGCGAACGCTTTGCAGGGACCGCACCACTCGGCCCAGAAGTCAACTAGGACAACGCCCTCGGCAGTGACAGTGTCTTCGAAGTGGGCGAGGTCAAGCTCGACGGTGTTCATACCTACCGAAACCGGGGATGCCTAGGTCGTATTCCACCTCAGGGCTGCGTCTGCGATGCGGGAACGCCAGGCGGAGTTGCGAGTGCGAAGAAGAACAGTCCGGCTCCTGCCATACAGGCCAACAGAACAAACCCTGCTCGATAGCTGCCGGTGGCGTCGGCCATCACACCGGCGATCATCGGACCCCCGACCATTCCGAACCCGATGATCATGGATGAGAACCCCATGATCTGTCCGAAGTGGGTCGAGCCGAAGTAGTCCGCCCGCAGTGCCTGCATCAGCGGTCCTCGTATGCCCCAGGCCAAGCCATGAAGAGGCACGAACAGCCAGACCATCAGACGAGATGACGCGTAGGCCAGGATCAGCAGGCCGACCATGTGGCCGATCATGGCGCTCGACGCCAGCAGCCGTTTGTTCCAACGATCGCCCAGGTATCCACCGGCGATCATTCCCATCAGTTGTGACAGGGTCAGCCCGCTTGTGACGAAGCTGGTCTCTTGCAGTGAGAAGCCTCGCTCTTCGGTGAGGAAGAGAGCGAGGTGGGCGATGACGGCACCCACGACGAGCAACGCTGAGGCGTGCCCGAACGAGATCAACCAAAAGGACCGAGTGCGGAGAGCATCGTTGAGGGTGAAGTGCTTTTCGGCGACGCCTTCGGCTCTGGCCGACGTGAGACGCTCGACTTGCTCGGGGTCGAGATTGTCGACATGGGCCCCAATGTCCTCCGGGCCCTGACCGAAGAAGCCGGTGAGCGGCCATGCGACGACGAGGACGACCACGGCCGACAGCAACGCAGCGGCCCTCCAGCCGGCGTACTCCATGTACCAGACAATGGCGGGGACAACGGCGGCCCCGCCAAGAGCAAAACCCACACTCGATGCGGAGAGAGCCTTTGCTCGCTTTCGCTCAAACCAGCGCACGGTGGCGGTCACGATGCTCAGGAACCCGGAAAGGCTGGCACCAACGGCCATGACCACGACGGCTCCGAAGAACTGCCAAGGCTTGTTGATTTGGCTGAACAAAGCGAAGCCGATCGAGAGCAGGACAACACCGACCCGCATGACTCGGCGTGAGCCGAAACGATCGAGCGCCCACCCCTGGGGAAGACCAAGCAGGCTGCTCTCGGCCCGTTGAAGGGAGTAGCCAGCTGACAGCATCGTCTTGCTCCAACCAAAGGTCTGGTTAAGGACGACCGCGTATGCACCGAAGGCGTGAATGAGCAGACCGGACTGAAGCGATTGGATGACGGCGCCTGCTCCGACGATCTTCCAGCCGTGGAAGATGGGTCGCCGGGACATCGACGCAAATGTATCTCTGCCGACCTGCCGGCCCCCTCGACGCTTCTCCTCGGTCTCCGCCTCTCAGGCCAAGAATTCGGGTAGAAAGACACTTCGTTCAGAGCACTCGCGTCCAACGATGCGCGCGGAACTCGTACATCCCATCGGAAAGAGTCCGTCATGCGTCGTACCAAGATCGTTGCCACTATTGGCCCAGCGTCCGGGCAGCCAGGCACCCTGCTCAAGATGATCGATGCCGGTATGGATGTGGCCAGGATCGGCCTCGCTCACGGTTCGCTTGATCAGCATCTCGAGATGTATCGCACAATCCGAGCCGCAGCCGACGAACGGGGCCGAAACATCGGCATTCTCGCCGACCTACCGGGACCAAAGGTCAGGTGTGCCCCCTTTCCCGAGGGCGGCGTGTTCTTCCCCGACGGCGAAAGCGTCCGCTTTCTCGCTGGCGAACAGACATCCTCCACCGAGGTCATCTCTACCGACTATGAGCACCTCACCGACGACATCGAGATCGGTGACGTCTTGGCCCTGGGCGATGGCAACGTCACCTTCGTTGTCGAAGCAAAGTCGGGCGACGAACTAACGGCTCGGGTTCTTCGAGGTTCGAGGGTTCAGGGACGACCCGGGTTGCAGGTGCCCTCAGACCGACTGCGAATATCTACCCCGACCGCCGACGACATCCGCTTCGCCGATGCCTTCATCGAGGCCGGAGTCGACATGCTCGCCATCTCGTTCGTGCGAAGCGCCCACGACATTCGGTCGCTCGGGGTCGAGCCCGCTCCACGGGGTCCGTTGGTCATCGCCAAAATCGAAACTCGGGCCGCAGTCGAGAACCTGGAAGGGATCATTGGCGCGTCAGGTGCGGTCATGGTGGCCCGGGGCGACCTCGGCGTCGACTATCCCATCGCCGAACTCCCCCACCTTCAGAAACACATCATCAAGCGATGCATCGCTCGCGGACTTCCGGTGATCACCGCCACCCAGATGTTGGAGTCGATGGTCTCAGCACCCACCCCAACACGGGCCGAGGCTTCTGACGTGGCCAATGCCGTCTTCGACGGCACCAGCTCGGTAATGCTCTCGGGCGAAACCGCCATTGGCGTCGACCCGGTCAATTCGGTGGCGGTCATGGCCGAGATCACCGCCTATGCCGACAGCGAGTTCAACCACGACGAATGGGCCGAAGAGGTCAATCAGGTCCGGGAAGTCGACGAGACCGGTGGCCATGCCGGACCAAGAACCACCGATGCCATCACTATGGCCGCAGTGAAGGTGGCCGACTCAGTCGGTGCGCAAGCCATCGTTTGTTTGTCCCGAACCGGTTACACCGTGCGCTCGGTCAGCCGCTTTCGGCCACGAGTGCCCATTCTTGCTTTCAGTCCCGACGCCCGCGCCGTTCGGCAACTCTCGCTCAGCTGGGGATCAGCAGCTGTCCAGAACCCAGACAAGCCAACTACCCGGGAGACCATCGACGACGCCCTTCGGTTGGCCCGCCAGGAGTTCGGTCTTCACAACGGCGATCCCGTTGTGGTCATTTCTGGACAGTCGATGAGCGCTCGTGCGACCGACACAATCCGGGTCATGACCCTCTGACAACCGCCTGACCTCGGCTTATCCGCAGCGCCCGCTTTCAGCCGTCACGGCCCAGGCAAAAGTCCGGTCTTAGAAGTCTCTATGCGGGGCGTCAGACTGATACGTTAACCGTGCTGTTCCGCCCTGCAATTGCCGCCGCACTGGGGAGGAACAGCTGAAGCGGGCCGTTGCACTCCTTGGAGTGCGGTGGCCCGCTTCTTTTTTCAGGACTCGCTGGTTTTTGGACTCGCTGTTGGGGCTTGGCCCTACTTCACCAAACGGAGGGTCGCCGGGTACTTGTAGTACTCGCCCTTGTTGGCGGCCATACCGGCGATGATTGGCATGATCAGCTGGACAAGCAAGAGAATCGGTATCAGGAGAAGTCCGATCAACACGAACGAGAGAACGAACGCTCCGATCCACGCGATGAACAGCGTGAGCTGAAAGTTCAACGCCTCCTTGCCGTGGTAGTCGACAAAGGCCGACTCGTCCTTCTTAATCAGCCAGATGATCAGCGGCCCGATGAACCCAAGCACGATGGCCAAGAGGTGGGCCAGCATGCCCATTGTTTTCTCGTCGCTCGACCCGGATGCCACGGCCGTCCCCGGCGCCGCCGAAGCTTGCATAGCTCCAGCCGCCGGCGCTGTGTGCTCGGTCCATTGGGTTCCATCCCAATAGCGCTGTGATCCGTCAGCCGCGGGATACCAGCCCGCAGGCTGGGCGGCCTGTCCCTCCATATGTTCATTCATGTGTCAATTTGTATCAGTTCTTGCTCAACTAGGGGTTTGATCCATTGACACCAAGGCCACCAGGGTGCGGTGGTTCCTGGCCGTTCCGGTGACACCGAGCACCTTCTCGAAGTAGTTGATGGTCAACTTCGAACGGGCGCTACCTGACGGATACCAAAGCGCCACGTCGGCATCGTTCACCGCGAAACGATCAGGTGCCCCGTGGTCGGCATCGAGCAGCTCGACTCGGTCCGGTGACGGGACTTGATCCAGGAGTATGAGATGGAGGAGCGCAAGATCGTCCTCGCGGTCGGCAAAGGGTGACCGATCCAAGGCGGCGGCCAACTCCGTGCCGGTGCGGAGCACCACGGGCGACACGATGCTGAACCTACTTTTGAGCATGGCGGCAAGTGACTCAGCTAGTTCCGGCCGTGACATGGTTGGGTCGGCCGGCTGGAAGACAACATTGCCACTTTGGAGATGGGTGGCCACTGCGGCGTGGCCGAGCTTCTCGAAGCCGGTTCGCAGATCGTCCATCTTCACCCGATTGTGTTTGCCGACATTGATGCCACGTAGCAGAGCGATCATGGCGATGAACTCCCGGTGGCCAGGTCATAAATGCGGCGTTTCGGTTCACCGGTGAGCGAGACCACGGTGGCCACGGCATCGCGGGTCGAGACCCCCCGGCCCCGTTCCTCATCCAGAAGCACACGAAGGTCTTCGTCGTCGAACTGGCGAGGTTTCTCCCTGTGTCCTTCGACGACGACGACGAACTCGCCCCGGCCTCCGACATCGTCGAAGTGCAGTGCAAGTTCTCGCAGCGAGCCACGACGAACCTCTTCGTGGAGCTTGGTCAACTCTCGCCCAACGGCTGCCGCTCGGTCGGGTCCGCACACAGCCGCCAGGTCATTGAGGGTGGCGGCAATCCGATGAGGCGACTCGTACAGGACAACAGTGCGAGGTTCGCCGCCCACCTCAGCTAGCCGGGACGTGCGTTCCTTGCCCTTGCGAGGCAGAAAGCCCTCGAAGACGAAACGGGAGGTCGTCAGGCCGCTCAGCACCAACGCTGACATCAATGCGGTCGGGCCTGGTGCTACCTCGACTTTCCCTCCGGCATCGAGCACCGCGGCCACGATCACCCGACCAGGGTCTGAAACGGCTGGCATGCCGGCATCGGTCACCAGCGCCACCTGTTTCCCGAGCCCGATGAGGCCGACAATCCTCTCGGCCGCTCTCGCCTCTACGTGCTCGTTGGCCACAAGCAGCTCCTTGCCAACGATGCCCAGATGAGCGAGCAGTCGACCGGTGCGTCGGGTGTCCTCGCAGGCGATGACATCGGCCCGACTGAGCGTCTCGATTCCCCGGGATGACATGTCACCGAGGTTTCCGATTGGCGTACCGACGATCCACAGCGCACCTGTGTCTTGCGCTGTCGACTCTCTACTCACCAGCTACTCATTGCTGCCCGGCGACGTGTCTGATCTCCAGTTCGTCGCCGATCTTGAGATCCCAGAGACCGAAGGCACCCGCCTCGGCCTCGAGCACCGCCTTGGCTCTGACGATCGGGGCTGACACTCGGTTGCGCTTCAGCCGCAACGTCTTAATGACAACGTTGTCGGCATCCAGCAACGCCACGTCAAGGTCGAAGGTCATCCCAACGGTGTGAACCGAACGGGCTCCGCGAAGAAGAATCGCTCCCTCAAAACTGTCACGGCCCAGCAAACCCCTGGCCTTGCTCCGTCTGTCCTCCGGAACCTCGAGAGACGCCAACACCCGGTCGTCTCGCACCAACCAGCAGCTCATCACCGGCACCGAGTCGTCAGCGTCCGAGCCGACGCCGGCCTGGTCAGACATTGAACATGATGTCGAGGACGTCTCCGTCCTCGACCACATAGTCCTTGCCTTCCGACCTGATTTTGCCGACCTCTTTGGCGTTGGCCCAAGAACCGAGCTCGATCAGCTCGTCCCATCGGATGGTCTCGGCCTTGATGAATCCCCGCTGAAGATCGCTGTGAATCTTGCCGGCACACTCCGGCGCCGTCGATCCGACCTTGTAGGTCCACGCCCGGCTTTCCTGTTCGCCAGTGGTGAGAAAGGTCCGAAGACCAAGCACGTGATAGGCGGCCTGGAGGAAACGAGGCAGGACGCCTTCGCCCAGTCCAAAGGCATCGAGCATCTCGGCCCGATCTTCACGATCGAGCTGGGCAGCCTCGGCTTCGAGCTGAACGCACACGCCGAAAACGGGTGCGACACCACCAAGAGCTTCTTCGATCGGGGCCACAACCGACGCCACATCGGCCAGCTGTTCCTCGTCGATGTTGGCCAGGGCCAGAACCGGTTTGTTAGTGAGCAAGAACCACGGTCGGAGAATCAACCGATGGTCTTCGCTCAGCGAGCTTCGGTAGAGCGGGACGCCTTCGGCCAGGTACTCCAGGGCAGCAGTGGCCGCATCGACCTCGGGCTGAAGAGATCGGTCGGCTCGGGCCGCCTTGCGGCGCTTGTCGATCTGTTTCTCGACTGTTTCGAGGTCGGCCAGAGTGAGCTCGGTCTCGACCACGGCCAAATGCTCCAGCGGATCCTGGGGACCGGGAACGTCTTCGTCTCGAAAGGCCCGAAGCACGAACACGATGGCATCGACCTCGCGGATGCCGGCAAGAAACTTGTTACCGAGCCCCTCCCCTTTCGAGGCTCCGGCGACGAGCCCACCGATGTCGTTGAACTGCACGGTGGCCTGAACGACCTTCTTGGAGGAACTCATGACGGCCAGCGCGTCTAGCCGCTCATCGAAGACCTTGGCTATGCCGACGTTGGGGTCGGTTGTGGCGAAGGCGTAGGGCGCAGCCAGTGCGCTGCCCCCGGTCAGAGCGTTGTAGAGCGAGGATTTCCCGGCATTAGGCAGACCGACAAACCCGAAGTTCTCCATCGCCCGAAGGCTACTGCGACGTTCTTCAGATTTTGCTGCTGGCGGCGTCGATGAAACCGGCGACCATCAGCTCTCGGAAGTCCTCCGCAGTGACGGCCCCGGCGTAGAGGAAGCCCTGGGCAAACGAACATCCAAGACTTTGAAGAACGGTTGCCTGATCCTGCCGTTCGACGCCAAGAGCAACCACAGTGGTGCCGAGTCGATCGGCGCCGGCAATGAGGGCCGCCACGTCATCTCGGGCAGTGGCATCGACTCCGACCGACATGGTCAGACTTCGATGCAGTTTCACGTAGTCAACTTCGAGACTTTCCAGAGTCTCAAGAGACGAGAAGCTGGTTCCGAAGCCGTCGATGCCGACCTTGAACTTCGGTCGAACCATCGCGACCAACTCAGCAAAGGCCTCCCGGTGCTCAGCCACGACGACCTCGGGCACCTCTACCGCCAGTCGGCCGCTGGGAATATCAGGGTCGTTACTGAGTCGCTTCAGCGTGGAGATAAGACCCTCATCGGCCAGCTGGGTGGCCGCCAGGTTCACCATGATGATTTCGGTCTTGGAGTCGCTCTTGAGAAGGTCGCCGAGTTGTTCCTCGACCCCTTCCAGGACAAGCGTGCCGAGAGTACCCATCAGGCCACTCTGCTCGGCTGCTCCGACAACTTCGATGGCCGAGAGGCCGATCTCACCACCCAGGCGAAGTAGAACTTCGGCTCCCACCACTGTCTCGTTCGCCAGAGCGACGAGCGGCTGGTAGGCAAATTTCACGTCTCGATTGTCGATGGCTTCCCGAAGCTGGCGTTCGACAGTGAGCAGTCGCTGACTTCGAGTGCGGAGCTCCTCATCGTGCACGGCCACCCGGTTGCGGCCGCGACCCTTGGCCATATAAACCGCTGTCTCCGACGCCGAGAGAAGCTCATCAGCGGTCAGGTCACCATCAGCCATTGCCACACCGACGCTGGCGGTGATGGCCATATTCTGACCGTGATTCATGGTGGCGATACTTGACCGAATACGTTCCGCCAGCTCTTCGGACTGCTGCAGGCCGTCGACTTCACAGGCCACAACCACGAATTCGTCCGAGGGCAGACGGAACAGAAGGTCACTTCCCCGAATGGTCGAGCTGATGCGTCGAGAAACAAGGTCGAGTAGACGGAGAGCTTCGACGTTGCCAACGAGGTCATGGACCACTTTGAAGCGATCGAGGTCAACGTAAAGCACAGCGACGCTGCCGAGCCGTGACTCGTCAAGCGCACCATCGATAAAGGCAATGGCCTCCGAGCGATCGGTGACGACGGAACCTGATCCGGTGCGCTCGATCGCGACGACGGCAACGACCTCGGTGCCGTTCGGCGCGTGGGCGCCAAGCAGTAGCAAGTCGGCGAGATCTTCGAGACCTTCATCGTCGGTGATGGAACGGGTCCGCTGCCAGGCCTCACCGGGGGGAGGCAGTGGCGCTTCGCCAAGATCAGTGGTCGAGGCGAAGTAGCGGGCCAGATGGCTTTGCTCGCCAAATCGTTCGACCCACGGCTCGGACATCCAATGAATGAGGCCGGTGGTCCGTTCAACGACAACGGTAGGAACCTCCATGGCGTTGAGAGCCATGGACATTCCGGTCAGAGAGACGAGATCAGAAAACGGACTTTCCTCGGGCTGCCCGTCCCAGTTGCCTCCGTTGGAGATGGCATCAGACGCGTTTGGCTGAGGTGGTTGTCCCTCGTCATATTCCTCGGAACCCGGTTCCACACGCTGACTAGCGCCTTTTACCCGGGCATCCCAGCTTCGAACCACTGAACGCTCCTTCGACAGACTCCTCTCCTTAACGTCGGTCGAAAACGGCGGGTCATGAACGGTTCTGATCCAAGGAATCGGCCGGTATCGTAGGGGTCTATGTCGAAGCGACGGAAGAAAAAGCGCCTGAACGCCCGCCGCAAGAAGGCCAATCACGGGCGTAAGCCCAACGCTGGTCGCTGATCGGCGATACTTCGGCCGATCTAGTCTCGCGCGTTCGAACCAGCTGTTCGTCCGCCCTTGATCGAGCAACGCTGGTGTCGATCGATCACGACCAGCTTGACCGCTACAACCTCGCGGTAGAAACACCAGAGCCAAAGACAGCCGGCGAACGACCGGGAGAGTCAGCTTCGATGCTGGTCCTGGCGCTCGACGCCATCAACTTCGGTAGCGGCTACCACGATGTTGTGCGGAAACGGCCGGGACAGTCCGGAGCGACCAGCATGGCGTCTCGCCTCACCGACTATGCCGCCACAACCGGGGCGCTGACAGCCGCCCGGCTGGCTGCTATGACGTCGACTGATACCTCCCAGATTTTCGAGCAGGAGCTCGATGGCGGGGCCCTCGAAGAACTAATGCTCAGGTTCGCCACCGCCCTCAACGATCTCGGCTGCTTCCTCACCGACCATCACAACGGTTCGGCGCTTGAGCTAATCGACGGGGCGCATGGTTCGGCAGTTGCCCTGGCCGAATCGCTTACCGCAATGCCCTTCTACCGCGACGTCGAGAAACACATGGGCCACGAGGTCGCCTTCTACAAACGGGCTCAGATCACTCCGGCCGATCTGGCCAGGGCCGGCCATCGCTTTGACGACCTCCCCAGCCTCACTGCGTTCGCCGACAACCTGGTGCCACATGTCCTCCGGGTCGACAAGATCCTGGTGTACGACGAGACGTTGGCCCAGCAGATCGATCGCGGTATTCGGCTCGAACCAGGTTCGCAGGGCGAGGTGGAGATCCGGGCTGCTGCTGTACACGTTGTCGAGTTGCTGGCCACCCGTACTGGCCGCCGGCCGATGGACATTGATCTTGCTCTCTGGGAGCGAGGCGGTCAGCCCATCTACAAGGCCGTCCGCCGGCATCGGGCCCGTTCGGTCTTCTATTGAACGCTCGCCCATCAGCGATGCCGGCTGAGGGGAGTCGACGTCCGACACGCGAGTACCTCGCGATGGGGCGGGCAACGATCGAGGGAGGAGCTGTGTCAGCCGGGGGATCGCACTACAACCCGGCTGCTCTAGCGAATAGTGTCGAATCCATGACCAACACCTTCGTAGCTGCTTCGAAGCCCATGCATGAGACCCACCGAGTCGCTGTCGACGGAGCGGTCGATGCCGACGGTCACATCCTCGAACCGCCGACACTCTGGGAGGACTACATCGATCCCGAGTTTCGGGATCGAGCCCTCCGGTTTCGGGTCGACGAGAACGGCCTAGAGGAACTCGAGATTGGTGGCCAACGATCGAAGATGAGCCGCAAGGGGTTCCCCTCAACGCTGGGAGCGATGGGCTTCCCCGATCTAGCCGCCCTACAGAAGGACCCGAAGCGGACCTACCTTCTGGAAGCGCCCTACGGGACCATGCATGCCCAGGAGCGGATCGAGGTGCTCGACGCCGAGAACATCGACATCGCCATCCTCTACACCACCGTTGGCCTGCTGTGGGAAGCCGAAGTGGAAGATCCGGCGCTGGCTCAGGCATACACCAAGGCCTACAACCGTTGGATCACTGACTTTTGCGCTGGCGAGGATCGGCTGGTCCCGACCGCCCACATTTCGCTCAGTGACCCCCACGCCGCGGCCCGCGAGTTGGAACGTGCGGTGGGTGAGGGCGCAAAGGGCGCCTATGTGTGTCCGTTCACTCATGATGGCAAGCCGCTCGGCCATCCCGACCACGACCCTGTCTTTGCCGCCGCTCAAGACCTCGACGTGCCGTTCGCCATTCATCCCACCTTCGAGCCCCAGTGGACGAAAGGCAACCGCATGGGTTCGTGGGAAAACGTCAAACAGCTTCGGTTGCTGGCGTCGGTTCAAGCTTCGGATGGGGTCCGACACCAGTTCACGACCCTGTTCGACTACGGCGTGTTCGACAAGTTCCCTCAGCTGAAGGTGCTGGTTCTGGAATCGGGCGGAGGCTGGATCGGTTACTGGATGGACCGGATTGATGCCATCTACGGCCACACCTTCATCGGTGGCCGAGTGCCTCTGGAACACAAACCCAGTGACTATTTCCGGGAGCGGATCTGGATCAGCTGCGACCCCGACGAGCGGACCATTCCAGCACTAGCGGAACGGTTCGGCGTCGATCGCTTTCTCTGGGCATCGGACTTCCCCCACGCCGACCACACGCCGGAGTACGTGCACGACCTGAACGACCTTGTCGCTTCTTTCCCCGAGGAAGACCAGCGTGCGTTCATCGGCGACAATGCTCGACAGTTGTTCAAACTCGGTTGAGCTAAGGGAGCCGAGGCTCATGTTTGACCGGTCGGCGCTACCGTCTCGCCGGTGACAGTCTCTCCCGACGCTCCCGACACGCCTGCGGAGCTCAGCAGAGTTTTTGAGCTTGAGCACCACGGTCCCGATGTCTGGCTCGGCGAGAGCCCGGCCTATCACTGGGGTCGGATCTTTGGCGGGCTTGTCATCGCTCAGGCCCTCTGGGCCGCCACCCAGACAGTGGCCGAAGAACACGCCATCCACTCACTCCATGGCTATTTCATCCTGGGTGGTGACCCCAAAGAGCCGGTTCGGTACGAGGTCGACCGCATCCGCAATGGCCGCTCGTTCAGCACTCGCCGGGTGCTTGCTCGGCAAAGCAGCGGAGCCATCTTCGCCATGTCGTGTTCGTTCCAACGATTCGAAGAAGGCATCGAGACCCAGACAGCCGACTTTCCCATCAACGTCCCCGCTCCAGCCGACGTTGCCTGGGCCAAGGAGGGGTCGGGCGTCGACCGTTTCGACATTCCTCTCGAGCACGGCACGCCTCGTTCGATGATCTGGTGCCGGTATCCGCTGGCGGTTCCCGACGACCCCCGGGCCCACGCCTGTGCCTTGGCCTATATGAGCGACACGAACCCCATGGATGCAGTCGCCGCTTCCCACCCCAACGGCATCCCGCCGAGCGATCAGTGGAACGACACGTATATGTCAGCCAGCCTCGACCATGCCATGTGGTTCCATCGGCCAGCCCGAGCTGACGATTGGCTTCTCTTCGACTTGGACGGGCATGGCATCATCCGGACCCGCGGTCTCTCGACCGGACACGTCTTCACTGCCGATGGCCAACATATTGCGACTATCGCTCAAGAAGGACTGATCCGCGACCTGAAAGCGCTCAGAGACTAAACGCCTCAGTGACGCCGCATTCGGCCTGGAGGTACTCCCCAGCTGCCAGGGCTAGCGTCGACCCATGACGGTTGTTCACATGATCAGACATGGCGAGGCAGAGGCTGCCTACAGCGAGCATCCGGACCCGGGTTTGAGCCCCCTTGGCCAGCAACAGGCCAAGCAAGTAGCTGACGTTGTTGGCAACGACCGACCCCTGGCTGTCATTTCAAGCCCGATGGCCAGAGCACGCCAGACCGCAGCACCACTGGCTGATCGCTGGGGAGTCCCGTTGAGCATCGAACCTGCCGTGTCGGAGATCCCGAGTCCCGGCCTCACGCCTGCGGCCCGAGGACCATGGTTGCAAGCAGTCATGGCTAGCACCTGGGACGCGGCCCCTGAGGAGGTGCGGGCCTGGCGGGACGGAATCGCCGACTTCCTCCTTTCACTGGAAACCGACGCGGTTGTGTTCAGTCATTTCGTTGCCATCAATGCTGCGCTTTCGGTGGCAACTGGCAGCAATCAACCTCGGGTAGCTCACCTCGATCATTGTTCGGTAAGCACCTTCGGAGTTGACCAGTCGGCCCTCCGGGTGATCCAGACGGGCGAGCAGGGTGTCACCACCATCCTCTGACTAGGTTCGGCTCATGGATCTCAACCTGTCAGGTAAGCGAGCGTTGATAACCGGTGCTTCGAAGGGCATCGGACTCGGTGTGGCCCATGCATTGGCCGGCGAAGGTGTGCATCTGACGCTGACAGCACGGAGCGCTGAGCGGCTCGAGACTGAAGCGACTGCGCTGCGATCGGCCTATGGGGTCACCGTCGACATCGCCCCCTTCGATCTCTCACAGTCGGCTGACCAGCGAGCCCTGGCCGAGCAATTCGGCCAACTCGACATCGTGGTCAACAATGCCGGCGCCATTCCCGGCGGTTCCATCACAGACGTCGACGAGGACACCTGGCGCCAGGCGTGGGACCTCAAGGTCTTTGGCTATATCAACCTGACCCGACTGCTACTCCCCCGCATGGAGCAACAAGGCTCGGGCGTCATCTTGAATGTGATCGGTGCGGCGGCCGACCGCCCGACACCGGGGTACATCGCCGGCGCCATTGGCAACTCGGGATTGGTGGCGATGAGCAAAGCCATCGGCAGCAACTCGCTTCAGAAGGGCGTTCGGGTCCTGGCGGTGAATCCGGGACTGATCGTTACCGACCGAATGGGTGATCTGTTGAAACAGCAGGCCGACGAGCAGTTTGGTGACGCCAGTCGATGGGAAGAGCTGATTCCGACCGACCCGGCACCGGGCACCGTCGAGCAGGTCGCAGATGTCGTGGCCTTCCTGGTGTCAGAGCGGGCCAGTCATGTCTCTGGCACCGTGCTCACCATCGACGGCGGCACGAGCGCCCGTTAGGTCCGTCGTTCGGCGATGAACTGACTGTTCACACAGTTCTCCAGCACTCCCTCTTTCAGATAGCGCATGGCCACCTCGCCCCCCTTGTACCGCATGTCGTGAACGCTCTCGGGAGTTGAGAAGGCCGAGTGGGGGGTGATCAGCAATCGATCCTGCAGCCAGTCATCGCCGTTCACCCAGGCCCGAAGAAGCGGCCGCTCAAGATCGGGCGGCTCCTCGGGAAGCACATCGAGCCCGGCGGCCCGTACCCGACCAGACTTCATCGCATCGTGTAGTGCATCAACATCGACAACCGGCCCTCTCGCCGAGTTGATGAGGATGAGATCCTGCTTGGCATGGGCCAACACGTCGGCGTTGATGAGGTTGGTGGTTTCCTCCGACAACGGAACGTGCACGCTCACCACATCCGACTGTGCGAACAGTTCCTCTATGGAACGGACCCGTCGAATCCCGAGAGCGAGGTCTGACCCATTCGGCTTGTTGGGGTCGAAGCACACCACGTCCATCCCGAGTGCCTTGGCCCTCAGTGCGAACGCTGATCCGATCCGGCCGAGGCCGACGATGCCGCACACCGAGGTGGACAGGCGACGAGCGTAGGGATTGTGGGCGGGGGTCCAGTGCTTGATCGGGTCCTCGTCGAGGCGTCGGTGGTGCATGGGGATGCACCGCACTAGCGACAGCATCAGGGCCAACGCGTGGTCGGCTACCTCCTGGGTGCCGTAGTCGGGCACGTTGCACACCGGGATTCCCAGTTCGCCCCATCCGGCAATGTCCAGGTTGTCGAACCCAACGGCCGTCTTGACCACGATGCGGCAGTTGTCGAGCTTGGCCCGGTGCTCGACCGGAACATCCTGCACCGTCACGACGGCATCGGCGGCGGCCCACATGTCATCGGGGATCGAATCGAAGTCCTCGTAGATGTGCATCTCGCCGTCGGGGGCTATGGACGATTGTTCGATGTCATGCGGAGCTTCCCAACGAACGGCCGGCCACAAGATCGTGTAAGTCATGGCCCACTTACTACCAGCCCAACACCAGGCGAAGCCATGAGGCGACAGCACAACAGTCGAAACCCAGATGGCGAAGCCATGAGGCGACAGCCGAATCAATCAAAAGAGAGGCGACAGCCGAACAAGCGAGAGGCTGTCGACGGAGGAGACAGCACAACAGTCGAAACTCAGATGGCGAAGCCGCGAGGCGACAGCGGAGCCAATTAGAAGAGCCAGGCGCGAACGAGGCCTCTGAGCCGATCGAGGCCGGTGCCCTTGACGGCGCTCACCCAGACGATGTCGTTGGGCTCAAGGTCGCAGCCTTCGGCAACTTCCTTCTTGCGTTTGTCGCGTTTGGACGATTTCACCTTGTCGTGCTTTGTTGCCACCACGGTGTGAGGAAGGCCACCGGCCCGGAGCCAGTCGAGCATTTGGACATCGAGTTTGGTCGGACCAACCGCGCCATCAACGAGTACCACGATCATCTCGAGGCATTCCCGCTCGAGCAGATACCCCTCGATCATCTCCTGCCACCCGGCCCGCATCTGGCCCGGCGCGGCCGCGTAGCCGTAACCGGGAAGGTCCACCATGGTTGGGCCGAGCTGGCCCGACCCCGGCTTCGACTTCGGGTTGTCGACCTCGAACAGATTCAACAGTCGTGTTCGGCCCGGCGTGTTCGACACATGAGCCAACTTTTTTCGATTGGCCAACGCGTTGATGAGCGACGACTTCCCGACGTTGGAACGGCCTACGAAGGTGATCTCGGCGGGCGAAACGGGCAGTTGTTCGTACTCCTGGGCCGACTGCACAAAGGAGAGCTGAATCGGACCGGCCATAGACCTCAAGGGTACGGAGATGTCAGACTCATCCCATGACCAATCCAGCTCCTGCTTTGATGCACCCGTTCTCTGAGCCCGGCAAGGCTGAATCCGACTTCAT
>CALHBU010000131.1 GCA_937930655.1 uncultured Acidimicrobiales bacterium
TCCCGACTGATTCGTCGGCGAAGAGCCAGCAGCCCAAAGAGCGACCGGACTCTGCCCCGTCGCCACTCGGGACTTTCCGGGTTATGAGGAACGTCAAGGAGCGGAGCTCCGAACAGATGGACCCTCACGATGTGGGTTGGCTGTCGAGGTCTCGCCGCCAGTACCTCAACCGCGGCAGCCGAGACCGCTGGTTGACCGGAGCCAGCGATGCGCTCCAGCGCTGGGACCCCCTGACCTTCCAACGACTGAAGGATCTGTGCCTGAAGATTGTGGTGACTGGGCGGCAGCCCGAGCGCTAGGACAGCAGCCCACCGACTGGGGAGAATGGTGCCGATCTGGGCTGGGGTTGGCCATTGCTCGACGTGAGTTGTCGGTGTGTCCCCTGTGTCGAGCGCCACGACCAGGCTTCGCAGGAGCTGGTTGGCTTCGAGAAACAGGTTCTCGGTCATGAAGGCGTCGAGCATTGGACGGTCCTCAACTCGCAGGGTATACCAGGCCGCGACACCCATGAACCAGGCGGTCAAGGTGAACCCGCCGGTGGGTGGCAGCCGGGCTGCGAGATCGGCGATGGCCTTGGCCGCCGCTTCGTCTTCGCCACGATCGATGAGCCGTCCTACCTGGCACAGACCTTCGCACACTCGGGAGTAGGTGCTCAGGTTCTCGTCGGGGTCATCGGCGATGTCGAGCGGTGCCGTCGTTTCGATGCCCCGCCAGCGTCGAAACAGCTCGGCGGTCGTAATCCAAGAGCGTTCGATGCCGTGAAGGCGGCCTTCATCCACCAGCAACGCATCAAGGGAGCGGAGGGCATCGTCGGGGCGCCCAGCGAACCAGTAGGTGAGGCCGTAGGTGACACTTCGGACCTTGGTAGCAGCGAGACGGTCGTCGAGGCTCTCAAGCCGCTCCAGTGCCTCGAAGGGCAGTCCGAGGCTCACGAGAGTTTCCAGCTCCAGAGAGAGATACCGGCTCCGTGCCTCATCATGGCCGAAGATTGCGCTGTTCTGTCTGAGAAGTTTGATGACTTGGAGCGAGTCTCCCTCGTGGCGGGCCCGAGTAATCGCCCTGGTAAGGGGGGCATGAGTGGCCAGCTCCACACCGTGGCCCGCCAACTCCTCGAGCTCCTCGGTGAGCCGGAGACACACCTCGACATCGTCGGCCGACCAGGCCGCGGCGAAGCGGGTTTCGGCGAGCACCGCCACCAGGTCGAGTTGGTCAGCGTCGCGGCAGCGTTCCGAGACTGTTTCGATCGATTGGGGATCGATGTGGCCCGAAACCAGGCCGGTTCGAAGGAGTTGAAGAACCTGCCGCAACAACGCCTGCTCTGGGGAGGAGATCGTCGCCAGCCAACGGTCGATCCTGGCAACAGGCACCCGGTCTGCTCCGGACGCGATGTGGTGAAGCATCACGGTTCGCGCATCGAGCTCCAGACCGTTGGCCACCAGCACAGACACTGCCCGGTCGACATCGCCAGTTCGAGTTGCATACTGAGCGGTGGCTCGCACCGCCTCGACTATCCGATCAGGGCTCGCCAAGCCGGCCAGGGGTTCTCGCCAGAGATCATGGACGATCAGCGAGCCCTGGGCCGAAACTTCGACCAACGGCAGCGAAGCCAATGACGAAACTGGCCCGTTCAGAACCTGCTGGCACAGCTCCCGCTCGGTCTCGCCCAACACTGCGGCGACCGCAAGGTCACCCTGTTGTTCTCTGCTCAGTCCGGCCAGGACTCGTTGATAGAGATACGCCCCAGCAACGTCGGGTCCGGCCGACGCAGTCAGCGCCAAAACAGCAGGCCAGCCGCCGGCTGTAGCCAGATCCTCCGGCTCGATTTCCACCGCTCGGGCGAAGGCTTCCAACTCGTCGCCGTCGAAGAGCAATGCACCACCATCGACAACGAAGCTCGGATCGGCGGTCATCAGGGTGGCAGTGACCATCGGATGCTCTCGGCTCGCTACCAGGACATGGGCATTGGCTGGAGCCAGTTGCTGGAGCGACAGGAGGTACTCGAGCCCGCTGTTATCGAGATGATGGAGGTCGTCGATAACCAGCCCTGCCGGTTTCGGCGCACGGGACCAGAGGAATTCGGCTATCTCGGTGGCGGCCACCTCCGCGGCCGGGCCGGTGTCCTCGGGCGGAAGGGCCAGGCTGTGCCTAAGCGCCCGGTGTAGCGATGTTGCCGTCCAGTCTCGCTGACAGCGCACCATCCATTCGTCACCGCGACCCAGCGTGCTGCTCTCGGCCACAGCCTGAGCCAGGATCGTCGATTTTCCCATTCCTGGTCCGCCAAGGACGACGGCCAGACCACCGTTCCACCGCTGATCCAGCGCAGCGATTAGGCGATCCCGGAGAATTCGATGTGGCTGCATTCTCTCTCAGTATGACGCGCTGACGGCCGGTTAACGGTCCGCTAACGGCTTGGTGGTTGTCTGTTCTCTGTGGCAAGCGCACCGCACAAGGACGAGATCGGTTTCGCCGAAGCGGTGCTACCGATCTTCTCGTCCACCGAGCTTGCCCATGTCGCGTTCCGCACTCTGGAGGGAGAGTTGCGGTCCGCGGCCGACTGGTTCCATTGGAACGGGTCGGAGATCGTCATCTGCTCGGAAGGGCCGACTGCTTGGTCGGCTTTGGAGGCGAGTGAGGTGGCGGTCTCCATTGGTGGGGGCTCAGAAGCGCTGGAACTGATTGGTTCGGCCACCGCTGATCAGGTCATAGGAGTCGCCCCCGAGTACCGGGCTGCCGCGGTGCGATATCTCGGCATTGCCGAAGGAAACGCCAGAAGCGACGCTTTTCCAGCCAACGTGACAATGCATCGGCTCTTCATCACCCCCGTCCGCAGACCGGGCTGAAGGATTTTGCCGCCCCAGCGGAACACCACCCGCTGGAGGAGGGAACGGCAAATGAGAGCGAGTGGCGGGGAGGGACCGGAGGGAATTCCACCCCGCCACTCATACTCACAGTGCTGTCTCGCTAGTTCGCTGACTCTCTAGTTCATTCTGAACTCAGGCGAATGACGCCGGATTTCCCGGCGAGCGATGGTCATCTTGTGTACTTCATCGGGGCCGTCGGCAATTCGCAGCGTCCGCATGTGAGCCCACATGTGGGCCAGGGGCGTGAACTGCGTGACACCGGCTGCACCATGCACCTGAATGGCGCGATCGATCACTTCGAGCGCCATGTTGGGGATGGCAACCTTAATGCCCGAAATTTCCTGCGCTGCGGCCTTGTTGCCGACGGTGTCCATCAGATGGGCAACGTGCAGTACGTATTGGCGGGCCTGATCGATCTCGATTCGTGATCGGGCGATCTGATCCTGCACAACGCCATGCTGAGCCAACAACTTGCCGAAGGTTTCCCGTTCGACGGCTCTTTTGACCATGATCTCAAGCGCTCGCTCAGCGACGCCGATGCTGCGCATGCAGTGGTGGATCCGGCCTGGGCCCAGACGGGCCTGGCTGATGGCGAAACCTTCGCCCTCGCCGCCGAGCAGATGGTCCTCGGGGACCCGGACGTTGTCGTAGATGACCTCGGGGTGTCCACCTCGGTCGTGGTAGCCGAAGACCATCGGGTCGCGGCCGATGCTGATACCGGGGGTGTTCTTTGGAACGACGATCATCGATTGCTGTTGGTGGCGTGAGGCATCTGGGTTGTTCTTGCCCATGACGATCAGCACCTCGCACTCGGGGCGCAGTGCGTTGGACGAGAACCACTTGCGTCCGTTGAGCACGTAGTGGTCTCCGTCCCTCTCGATCCGGAGCTCGATGTTGGAGGCGTCGGAGCTGGCGACCTCTGGTTCGGTCATAGAAAAGGCCGAGCGAATCTCTCCTTGGAGCAACGGCGAAAGCCATCGCTCCTTTACTGCGTCGGAGGCATAGAGATTGAGGATCTCCATGTTGCCGGTATCGGGGGCAGAGCAGTTCAGCGCTTCGGAGGCAAACGGCACCTTGCCCAACATTTCCGAGATGGGGCTGTAGTCGAGGTTCGACAGCTTGGTGCCCGGAGCCTGTGGATCGAGGTGAGGAATGAACATGTTCCACAACCCCCGCTCCCTACCCGCCGCCTTGAGCTTCTCCATAAGCGTCGGCGTGCCGTTGGGGTCCTCCATGTTGTGGAGTTCCTCGTAGTACTCGTCTTCGTTCGGGTAGATGAAGTCGTCCATGAACGACTTCACCTCCGCTTGCTTTTCCAGACCAAGCTGAGTGAATTGGTGTGACATGTCGCGCTACCCCCTGTAGTCGGTGCGTCGTTGTGCCAGCCACCCTAGAAGATGCTGAACCCGCCATCGATTTTGATGACGTCTCCGGTGTGCCATCGAGACGCATCGCTCATCAGGTAGACGGCGATTGCTCCGAAGTCATCGGGTTGGCCCCAGCGGCGCATCGGGATGCGGGGCATGACGGCATCGACGAATTTGTCCCAACCAAAGGACTTGGCCGTCATCTCGGTCTCAATCCAACCAGGGATGATGGCATTGGCTGTTATCTGATAGCGGGCCATCTCGGTCGAGAGTCCCATCATCATGGCCAGCATCGCCCCCTTGGTGGCGGCATAGGCCTGGCTCTTGGCTGCACCCTGAATAGCGGTTCCGCTGGAGGTGAGCACCAGGGTTCCCCCGTCTCCCTGCGCAACCATCTGACGGGTTGCGGCCCGAAGAGTGAAGAACACGCCGTGAAGGTTGACGTCGATCACTCCATGCCAGTCCTCATTGGAGTGCTCGAAGAATGGCCTGTTATTCATGGTGCCGACGCCGGCATTGGGAAAGCAGGCGTCGATCCGGCCGTACCTCTCGATAACTGTGGCCATCGAGGCCTCGACCTGTTCTTCATCGGACACATCACACCGAAGGGCGGAGGCCGACGGGTTTATGGCCTGCAACTCGGCCTCGGCCGCGGCGTTTTTGTCCGGGTTGGTACCCCAGATACTCACGTCGGCGCCTGCCGCAGCAATCGCTCGGGCGAACCCGAGGCCGATGCCACCGTTTCCTCCCGTGATCACTGCTGTCTTACCTGTCAGATCGAATCCGTCGTATGCCATGGTCTTTGCGTAGCACCACACGTTCGCTGCGACCAGAGCGATCGAGCAGATCGGTGGCTTGCCAGCAGCGACCCGGCAGCACTACCAAAGGGGATCCAACGAGGCTGGGAGGCCAACGGGTGAAAGCAATCTTGTTCGACGAGCACGGTGATCTGGGAGTGCTGCGCCACGGCGAGATCGACACACCCGAGCCAGGGCTGGGCGAAGTCCGGGTGGCGGTCGAAGCCTGCTCGTTGAACTATCACGACGTGTTCACCCGACGGGGCATGCCCGGCATCAAAACTCCGTTGCCCATGATCCCCGGCTGTGATGCGGCCGGCACTATTGACTCCCTCGGTCCAGGAGTCACCGGCTGGGAGCAAGGAGCTCGGGTGCTGGTCGACCCGGTGGTCTGGACCGCTGAAGGCAAGATCCAGATGATCGGCGATACCCAGTGGGGCGGCTACGCCGAGTACGTCGTTGTCAGCGCCGATCAGCTGATCGCGCTACCCGACAACGTTTCAACGGCCGCTGCTTCTTGCCTGCCGGTGGCCTACGGCACTGCTCACCGCATGATGTTCACCCGAGGCGGGGTGAAGGAGGGCGAGACAGTCTTCGTACTCGGTGCCTCCGGTGGTGTCGGAACCTGCTGTGTGCTGCTGGCCAAGATGGTCGGGGCAAAGGTTGTGGCTGCCGCCGGCTCGGCCGAGAAGTGTGCAGCTCTCGAGGCGCTCGGCGCCGACCTCACCGTTGATTACTCCCAAACCGATATCGCTCGCTTCACCAAGGAACAAACTGGCTCGCTGTTTAGCGGAGGCGGATGGGATGTCGTGGTGAACTTCACCGGCGGTGATACCTGGCCTCAGACCCTGAAGATGGTGAAAATGGGAGGTCGGCTTCTTACCTGCGGTGCCACCGCTGGCTTCGATCCAGCAACCGACATTCGCTTTATCTGGACCGCCGAAATGGATATTCGTGGATCCAACGGCTGGAAGCGCGAAGATCTGGATGCCCTCGTTGCCATGGTGGCCGATGGTCGACTCACGCCGGTGATCGATCGCGAGATGCCGTTGCACGAAGGCGTCGAAGCCATGCGTTTGCTCGAGGACAGGGAGTTCTTCGGAAAGATCGTGATCACCCCATGAACAACCTGGGTGGGATTGCGTCGCAGTGGGTCGGAACCGGACGAACGGCGTATATCGACCTCACCGAGGGCGATGCTCGCCACGTTGGTTTCGACGAATTCGACGACCTTTCGGCTCGAGTCGCCGGAGGTTTGCTGGCTCGGGGGCTGGTAGCGGGCGACCGGGTGGGAATCCTGGCCGACAACTCAATGGTTTTCGGGGCCTGCTATCTGGCCATGCCCCGGGTTGGGTTGGTCACGGTGCCTCTCAATGCCCGCCAACCGGCTGAGAACCTGGCCTTCGTAGCCGCCGACGCCGAGATGGCGTTGGTGTTTCATGACGAAGCCAATGCTCACCTGGTCCCGCCGAGCGTCCCCTCGGTCGCCTTCGGCTCGGCGGAGTGGGACGAGTTGGTGACTGCCGAACCAGCTCCGGTCTTGGAGGTCGAAGACGACACCGTCGCCATCCAGATGTACACCTCGGGCTCAACCGGTCGTCCCAAGGGCGTGCTGCTCTCTCACCAGGGCCAGTTGTTCAGCATCGATCTCTATGTGCATGGCGTTATGCCGATGGAGCCGGGAGAGCGGCTCATGGTGTCGGCTCCCATGTACCACAAGAACGCCGGGATGCAGCTCAAGATGGCGTTGAGTCTCGGTGGCACGGTGATCCTTCTGAGCCGATTCGATCCCGAGGATTATCTACGGGCCGCCTCGGCTCATCGGGCAACCGCTGTCAGTGGCGTTCCCACCATGTTCGCTCTCATGGCCGGACGGCCCGACGTGGTTGATTCACTCGATCTCACCTCAGTCCAGAGGGCATCCATTGGCTCAGCTCCGATGACCCAGACTCTCTTCGAACAGGCCTCGATGCTCTTCCCCGAAGCGGTCGTGACCAACGGTTACGGCACCACCGAGGTAGTGGCGGTCTTTGGTGGTCACCCCGACGGCCTGGCTCGTCCATCGATCACCGTTGGCTACCCGTTGGCTGCTGTCGAATCCAAGCTGGTCGACAGCAGCGGACTGGAAGCGCCGCGAGACCCGGCCACTGGTCGTCAGCAGGGTGAGCTGTGGGTTCGGTCGGCTGGCCTCATGCTCGGCTATCACAACTTGCCCGACGTCACTGCGGCTCGGGTCACCGACGGCTGGTACCACACCGGAGACGTCATGGAGTCCGACGATGATGGCTGGCACTACTTCGTTGGCCGGGTCGATGACATGTTTAACTGCGGCGGCGAGAACGTGTACCCCGGTGATGTCGAGCAGATGCTCGAGAAGTGTCCGGCTGTCCATCAGGCCGCCGTAGTCGCTGTGCCTGACGATCTGAAGGGCCATCTGCCGGTTGCCTTCGTTGTCGCTGCACCGGGGGTCGAAGACACCTCGGAGGATCTGGTCAAAGAATGGGCGCTGGCCAATGGTCCGGCCTACCAGCATCCTCGGGCAGTCTGGTTTGTGGAGGCGTTGGCGCTGGCTGGCACCGCCAAGATCGACAAGATGACGCTGACCAAAGAGGCCGCCTCACGCTGGCAACCGCGAGACTAACCCTTCGATAGAACCTTTTCCGCAGCTGGGTCACGAGGTGCGGCCCAACGCTTTGGCATAGGACGTCAACAGATCGATGTGTTCGTCGACTGTCCGCGGTGCGGCGAGTATCCCGCCCATCACCTCGTTGCGGGACTCATCGGTCCGTAGCGAAAGATGGGTGGCACCAAGTGCTTCCCACTCGGCGGCTTCATCGGCCCAGGTGTCGGGATCGGTCCGACCGGGACTGGTCCACGTCTCAATGCCAAAACCGGGAGGCAACGTGCCTCCGGCAGCAGCGGTGAGATCGGCCAAACTCTGAAGAAACTCGGCTCGATCGTTGGCGAGGTGATCCTGGAAGTTGGACAGCCAGCCCTGACCCTTCGTTACCGCTCGCTTCAACGCTGCTTCCGACCTCCCGCCGATCCAAATCGGGATGTTCCCGGCGGGAAGGGGAGTAATGCCGCCGCCGGTGAGCTGCTCGGTGCCAGTACCTACGTTTACGCTCAGGTCCACAACCGAGGCCGACCAGAGCGTACGGAGCGCGTCGATCTGCTCGTCCATTCGTCGGCCCCTGGTGTGGAACTCCTGACCAAGAGCGTCATACTCGAACGGGTTCCACCCAACACCCAGTCCGAGACGGAGCCGGCCATCACTCCACAGATCGACGTCGGCCGCCTGTTTAGCGACCAGTGCGGTTTGGCGCTGCGGGAGGATGATGATGCCGGTCGCCAGCTCGATGGTGGTGGTCATGGCTGCCAGATAACCCAGCAGCACGAACGGCTCCCGCCAGAGACGACCGGCATAGTTGTTCGGTTCGCCCACGACGTGGTCGAACACTTCTAGATGGTCGAAACCCAGATCCTCCGCTGCCTGGACATAGGCCCGGACGGCGCCAGTGTCGCCGCCGATCTCGTTGCAGGGAAAGATCACACCGATGCGCATCAGAACTCGATCACACAAACTCGATCACACAACGGCCCCGGGTCCCTCCGGCTTCGAGCCGGGCATGAGCCTCAGACGCCCTCTCCGCCGGGTAGGTCTGGGCCACTCGAAGAGTGACGACACCGTCCTCGGCCTGCTGCCGTAGCTGATCAAGCTTGGCCTGTTCGAGGGCATACGACCGAACCCAGGTCGTTGTGAACGAGATGTCGCGTTCCGGCTGGCCTTCGAAGCCTCGAATGGAGGTGAACGCTCCACCATCCCGCACCGCTCCAATGACTTCGTCGTTTTGCACCGAGCCATCGGCGAGACCATCGACACCCTGGGGAACGTGCTCCCGAATGCGAGCCGCCACATCGGCGCCACGTGCCACCACGATGTCGGCGCCGAGCTCAGAGACCAGCTGCGAGTCGGCGTCGGCGGCATCAGCAATGACGGTAAGACCGTCGGCTTTCGCCAGCTGCACCATGTAGCCGCCGTAGCATCCTGCCGCTCCGGTCACTGCTAGCGTTTGGCCAGGCGAAAGGTTGAGGAGATCGAGAGAGAGGCGAGCCGTCAGGCCATTCATGGGCAGTGTGGACGCCTCAGCAAACGAAGCGCCCTCTGGCATCTTGGCCACCGATTCTGCCGGAAGGACCAGATTCTCTCGGTAGGCGCCGTGTGAGCCTTCCGGCACCACGATGGCCATGGCTCGATCGCCGACGACAAGATCGGTGGTGACACCCTCGCCGATCTGTTCGACCACACCGGCTGCATCCATACCGGGCACGTAGGGTCCCGGAAACTCAGCCTGCATGGCCGCCCTGTCACCGTTTCGGACGTAGGTGTCGGTCGGGTTGACGGTGGCGGAGTGAACCCGAAGCCGAATCTGACCCGGCCCAGCCGACAGCTCGGGCAGATCGACCAGCTCGAGTGCTTCCGGGCCACCGTAGGTGTGTACCGCTACTGCTCTCATTGGCCGAGTGTGTCAGCATGACGGGATCGTCACCAGTCTCTCCGCTCAACGTGACGGGCCACAGGCCTGGCAGGTTGCGATAGCGGCATTCGCAGCCAACATGCTGGCCTTCGGGACGCTCTTCTCGTTCGGCGTGTTCCTCACCCCGATAGGAGAGTCGTTTGACGTCACCACCGGACCAGTCGCTCCGCTGTTCTCCGGCTCGGTGTTCGTCTACTACCTCACCGGCGTGGTGGCCGGTCGAATCGGCGACCGCAAAGGTGTTCGCCCCGTTGTGCTGGTGGGGGCAGTCTCACTGGCCGTTGGACTCGCTCTAACCGCTCAGACAACGGCGCTGTGGCAGACCTATGCGACGTTTGTGCCCTTGGTAGGAATCGGCGTCGGTTGTTGCTATTCACCGATGCTGGGGGCAATTGGTCGATGGTTTGATCGATCTCGCTCCTTAGCCATCGGCGTCGTGCTGGCCGGGGTGGGGGCCGGCACGTTGTTCGGGCCCCTCTTGCTCCGGGCCGGCATCTCGGAGTTCGGTTGGCGCACCACCTTCCGGATTCTGGCTGTTGTCTGCTTCGTCGTCATAGGCGGCGCGGCCATGGCGGTTCGCCCATCACCCGAAGCCGCTCAGGTGCCACACCCCGGTGATGGGGCCGAACCCAACGGTGGGACGCTCGCTTCGTTCGCCCGATCGAGGCGATTTCGGCGCCTGTATCTGTCCCAGGTCATTATTGGCCCCGGCTTCTTCGCCCCCTTCGCGTTCTACAACGACTTCAGCATCGAGCAAGGTGTGAGCTCGGGCCGAGCGGCGGCCCTCATCGGCATATCGGGCGCTTGCAGCGTGGTTTCACGGCTGATTCTCGGATCTATCGGAGATCGATTCGATGGCCTGAGCCGCTATCGGTTCAGCTTCGTTCTACTCACCGCAACCCTCGTCGTCTGGCTCGTGGCCGATGGCAGTTATCTGCTTCTGGTGGCGAGCGCACTCCTCCATGGGTTGGGTTGGGCGCTGTGGGTTACGGCAACTCCTGCGGTCCTGGCTGACTGGTTCGGCGTTGAGAAGCTGGGTGGAGCCCTCGGCCTTTTCTACACCGGACTTGGGTTTGGAGCGCTGGTTGGGCCGGCATTATCGGGGTTCATCGTGGACAACGCCGGCTACCTGCCGGCCATCATGGTTGTCACCGTTGCGGCGGCGGCATCAACAGCTCTGACGTTCCGCTCGATGGCAGACGAGGAGCCCTCAACGCCAAGCCACGCGAGCCAACGCAGTGGTGCTGCAGTAGAAGACATCTCGTGAGCCTCCTGCGGTGAGAAACATGCCATTGGCGACCCGGGACCCGGTAGAGACCCGGTCAAGTAACTGCCCCGATGTCACGTCGACGACTACCAGGTCGTCATTGCCGTCCTTGGTGAAGTCGTTGATGACCAGTTCGCCCGACTCAGGAAAGACCACGGGCTGCATGCTGGCCCGGATATCGAGATGCCAGGCCAGCTCGAGGTCGTCCCCGCCGGTGGCGACCCCGGCCAGCCCACCGTTCACCGAGTCCCATGCCACGGCAATTTCGGCTTCAGGCACATGCACCGGAGGGGCGATGATGCCCCCGCCGGGTATGCCAAAGGGCTCGATCCACTGCATCTGTTCTGGTTGATCGAGGGGTATTCGAAAGAGCCGCTGGGCCCCTGCCCACGGGGCCGGGAGACGCCAGGAGAGGTCCCGACCGGGGGGATCCTGGTAGCGGCCATTGGGCTCGACCTCATGTATTCGTCGGACCGACAGAACATCGCCACAATCCATGAGCCAGCAGTGCCCGTCGGACAAGCAGGCATCCCACGCCAGCCCCCATTGATCGTTGGCTTGCCGGTAACGGGCCCGCCAGTCGTCGACCTCCAGCCGGTCGGCGTGGGCTCGCAGTCGCCAGAGGTGCTCGGTGCCGGGGACGTAGATCACGTCGGTCGCGCCGTCGGACGCCTCGATCGAACCGGCAGCAAGGGCATCGGCAGCGATTCGTCCCATCGAGCCCTCCGGGAGCACGATGGTTTCGAGTACGGCGAGATGCTCCGGCTCGAGCCGGGTGATGGTGGTACCACCCTGACCTTCGAGACGTAGGTCTTTGGTAATGAGGGTTCCGTCGCTCAACGCCAAGAGGCCGTTGTGGGACCGGTCGGCTGGGAGTTGTCGTTCGGCAAGGATCGACAGGTCGAGCGGATCGAGTCGGTGAAGAAAGCTGCCGTTGACTGACATGATCGAACCGTTGGCGTGAGCGAGGATGGCGCCGCACCACACATGTTCCCCACAGGGGAGCTTCGGCGATGCCGCCAACGGCGCAAGAGTTTCAGGGTCGATCCGCTCGACCCAACCATGAGGCGGAGGTCCTGAGAAGTTGGGGAGCGTTCCACCGACATACAACTGTCCGGGGTCACGCTCGATCACCATCACGTGCCACAACCCATCGCGTCTCGTGACGACATTGGCCGTCCCGTCCGCTGCGTCGAGACGACCGGTACCCGACTTCTGTCGACGATTGCCCCCGCACTCGACGGGCCAGGGTGATGGCCAATAGCCAGCGTGGGTGCCTTGGCGGTCGAGGGGAGTGGACGTGCTCATCGTTGCATTCTCCCTTGCCTCGGCTGGCGGAGAGGAATCTACTTCGGTTCTTAAACTCTGTTGCTTTTGGCCGACTTGAGGACGGACGTTCCCGTGACTAGCCGGAGAAGCCGATGGCCGAGCTCTATGAAAGCGTTGTTCGCCTACAGGACGACGACAAATGTATGAATGACCTGCGGGCCGCCTGTGGCCTGCCATCGACCGAATCGGCTCGTGCTGCCTATCGGGTGGCGGTCCCCGTCGTCATGAGCGGCTTGGTGGACACATCCAATTCAACAAGCGGCGCGGCCAGCCTGCTGGCGTCAGCCCGGTCACTTCGATGGACCGAACGAAGCCGCCCAGAGGATCTTTTTGCTCGGTCGGCCAATTCGATTGGCGACGAGCTTGCCACCCAGATTTTCGGTGGACTACTGCCGAACGTCCGATCGGCGGTAGCCGCTGATGCCGCTCTCTCGGAGGCCGGCGCCGAAATTCTGCTCGAAACCACTTCCTTGGTTTCCCTGGCAACCGTCACCGGAAGCATCTCTGGCGAAGAGCTCGACATGGAAGCACTCGTTGGGGCCCTTCAGGCCGAACGCGAAGCGGTGCCCGCCGATCCGGCGGTGGCTGCCGCCACAGCCAAGCAAAACGCGGCCGAACGCGAGCGTCTGACGCAACAAGAACAGGCAGAGAACGAGCAGCGGGCCTTTATCGCAGCTGGGGCAGCAGCCGCACTCGGTGGAGCCGCGGCAGTGAACGCAGTCGGAACTGACGACGACGAGTCGGTGGCTGACGCCACCGAGCCGACACTCGATGCCGCGGACGATCAAGATGTGTCTGCTGGCGAGGAAATGGACCAGCTAGAAACTGGCGCTGTCCCAGTGCCAGAGCCAGTCGACGGGCCCAGCGGCGGAGCTCGGGACCAGGAAATTTCCCGCTCACCCGCCTTTGCTGTTGATACCCCCGCTGCTGTTGATACCCCGGCCGAGACAGGACCAGACATCTCTACCGCGGCAACCACCGCTGGGGGCGGCTCAGCGACGGCAGCCGCAATGAAAGACGACGCCGACGACGATGGCGGCAAGAAGGGCATGCTGATCGCCGCCGGAGTTGGGCTACTGGCGCTACTCGGTGCCGGCTACTTCCTTTTCAGTGGAGGAGGCGGCGACGACGCCGATCTTGCAACATCCACCACCATCGCCTCGCCCACGACCTCCGCCCCCGAGGCTCCTGCCACCTCAGCAGTCGAAGCCGATTCAGAAGCTGAAGAAGACGCTCCGACTCCGGTCGGCGCCGAAGCCAACGCCAACATCGTGTCGATGGCCATTCCTATGCTCGACATCGAAAACCCCGAGAGCGAAGCCTCCGGCACACTCAACTTCGACTTCGACACGGTGACCGGCGAGGTCTGCTACAGCGTCTCGTCAACCAGCATCCAAGGCCCCTACCGGTCACACATTCATGCCGGTGCGTATGGCGAGAAGGGCGGCATTGTTGTCGACCTTGGCCCTC
>CALHBU010000132.1 GCA_937930655.1 uncultured Acidimicrobiales bacterium
CCCCGCTGGCATCTCACCGACCAGCAGGAGATCGACAGCTTCTACGAGACGGAGATGCCGGGTCCGGAGACAAAGCGGCTCTTCGACGAAGCCAAGGGCCTTGGCATCGGTTTTGCTCTGGGTTTTGCCGATCTCCAGACCGATCCCGACGGCACCGTTCATCACTACAACTCGATGATGTTGGTCGAGCGCGACGGCACAGAAGTAGCGACCTTTCGCAAGGTCCACATCCCGGGCCACGAAACGAACGAACCGGACCGACCCTTTCAGCACCTCGAGCGTTACTACTTCGAGCCCGGCCCCGAAGGCTTCGGCGTGTGGAAGGCGTTCGGAGGTCGGATGGGGATGATGATCTGCAACGACCGTCGCTGGCCCGAGTCGTACCGGGTCATGGGCCTTCAGGGGGTCGAGATGATCCTGTGCGGTTACAACACCCCGTTCCACTATTCGCCCGACCCTGGGCAGAATCCGTTGCAGGGTTTCCACAACCATCTGGTCATGCAGGCTGGTGCCTACCAGAACGGTTCGTGGGTGGTTGGGGTGGCCAAAGGCGGCGTAGAAGAAGGGGTCGATTCCTTGGCCCAGTCGGCGATCATCGCGCCGTCGGGACAAATCGTGGCCCAAGCGCTCACCAGCGACGACGAGTTAGTGGTTGCCCGCTGCGATCTCGACTGGTGCAAGAAGTACCAGGACACCGTGTTCGACTTCGACCACTATCGGATGCCCGAGTACTACACCCGCATCACCGAGCAGCGGGGCGCGGTCATAGCCCCCGAGAATCAGCTTGACTCCGATACTGCTTCTCCCACCACGAGCGCGAAACCTGATGAGGTCCAGTCGTGAAGTTCAACGTCAATGGTGCACCTGTCGAAGTCAGCGATACCCACCACCATCTGCTCGACGCTCTTCGGGAGGAACTGGGTGTGATCTCGCCCAAGGATGGTTGCGCACCCTCGGGGCAGTGTGGCTGCTGCACCGTCCTGGTCGACGGCAAAGCGGTGGTGTCGTGCAACCTTCCGCTGGATCGGGTGGAGGGCAAGGACATCGTCACCCTCGAAGGTTTGCCCCAGGACGAAGTGGATCGTTTCGCCAAGACTTTTGCTGCATGCGGCGCTCTGCAGTGCGGCTTCTGCACACCGGGAATCGTTGTCAGGACCAAAGCACTGGTCGACAAGAAGGGCGACAGCCTGACTCGGGAGGACGCCTCCCGCCACCTCGGCGCCCATCTCTGCCGCTGCACCGGCTATGTCAAAGTGCTCGACGCCATGGAAGCCCTGGCCCAGGGCCTCGACATGGAACCCGTTACCCCCGGCGGGGTCGGCAGTTCCGGCGTGAAGTACGAGGCGCTGGACCTCGCTGTTGGTAGCCGCCCCTTCATCGACGACATGAGCCTCCCCGGGATGCTGCACGGCGCGTTGCGGCTGGCCGATCACGCCCGGGCCGACGTGGTGTCCATCGACCCCGGGCCAGCTCTGGCCGTGGCCGGCGTGCACGCGGTGTACACCGGTGCCGATGTGCCGGGTGAGCTGAAGACCGGCCTGATTCATCAGGACTGGCCGTGTTTCATTCCCGAGGGTGGCCGAACCAGTCACCTTGGCGACGTGTTGGCCATCGTGGTGGCCGACGACAAGCAAGCGGCGCGGGATGCCTCGGAACTCATCGACATCCAGTACAAGGTGCTCCGGCCAATCACCGATCCGGTGGCCGCATTGGAAGACCCAGAGGATGCCGTCTGGGGACTGGATGGCAACGAGCTTTCCCGCTCCACCTACCAGCGGGGCGACGACGTCGATGCCGCGTTGGCGGCGAGCAGCCACACCGTCCACGAGGTGTTCCAGACTCAACGAATCGAGCAGGCTTTTCTCGAGCCCGAATCGACCCTCGCTGAGCCTCGGGCCGATGGATCGTTGTACGTCTGGTCTGGAGGGCAGGGCGTGTGGGACGACCGGGATCAGATCGCCCGCATTCTCGATCGCGATCCTTCCACCATCACGGTGGAGCTGGTCAGCAACGGCGGGGCCTTCGGTGGCAAAGAAGACATGGCTAATCAGGCCCAGACTGCGCTGGCCGCAGTCTTGGTCGGCCATCCGGTCAAGTGCACGCTCACAAGGGACCAGTCGTTCCGCATGCACGCCAAGCGCCATCCGATCCGGATCGAATCATGGGCTGGCTGCGACGCCGACGGACGGCTGACGGCGTTGAAAGCTCGGATGATCGGCGACTCCGGCCCCTATGCATCGGTTGGTATGAAGGTCTTGGAGCGGGCCGCCGGTCACGCCTCCGGTCCGTACGTCGTGCCGTCGATCGATGTCGACGCGGTGGCGGTTCGCACCAATAATCCGGTGTGTGGCGCCTTCCGTGGGTTCGGAGCCAACCAGGCCCAATTCGCCATGGAGGGCGTACTCGACCGGTTGGCCGAGATGGTCGGAATCTCGGGTTGGGAAATCCGTTCTCGTAATGTCATCTCGCCCGGCGTTGTCTGGGGGCCGGGCCAGATCATGGACGACGGTTGTCTCGGTGCCCGGGCCTGTCTTGATGCGGTAAAACCGGCATATGACCAGGCGGTGGCCGAAGGACGGGCCGTCGGAGTGGGCCTGGGGCTCAAGAACTCCGGTCTCGGCAACGGTTTCAAGGAAATCGCCAAAGCCGTCATCCACTTTCGCCCCGATGATCGGGTGGAGGTACGGCATTGCTGGACCGAGATGGGCCAGGGTGTCCACACCGTTGCCCTACAGGTGGCGGTTGAGGAGCTGGGGATCGATCCGGCCAGGATCGATGTGGTGGTCGACACCACCCGCGAGCTCGGTGCCGGCCAGACAACGGGAAGCCGGGGCACGCTGATGGCTGCCGGCTCGGTGCAGGAGGCGGCCAGAAAGGCACTGGCCGATGGCTGCCAGGTTGGCGTGGACTACGAGGGCGAGTACCGGGTCGACTGGACCAACAAGCTGGACGACCCGGTCGAGAACCCCATCATTCATTCGACCTTTGGCTACGCCGCCCAGCTAGTGGTGGCCGATCCCAAGACTGGCGACATCGAGCGGGTGGTGGCCGCCCACGACGTTGGGCGGGCGGTGAACCCCCAGCTGTGTGAAGGTCAGGTCGAAGGAGCTGTCCACATGGGCTTGGGCTATGCCCTTACCGAGGACTTCCCGACCGACGTCGACGGTCGACTTCTCAACACAACGCTGCGGTCGCTCGGCATCATCCGACCCAAAGACATGCCGCCCATCGACGTGATGCTGGTGGAGTCCCCTCAGCCCGACTCGCCCTACGGCATCAAGGGTGTGGGCGAGATCGGTCTTGTGCCGACTGCAGGAGCAGTGGCCGCCGCGTTGCACGGAGTGGACGGCCACTGGCGCAACCGTTTGCCCATGAGCCTGTAGCGGGCTGGCTCCACAACTGGCTGGCTCCACAATTCGTGTCAGCTAAGCGACAGGCTTTTCTAAAGGGACAGCCCGACACGGACGATTACCTCTGTCATGGCACTTCAAGGGCTGACAGAAGCGCAGTTGGACTTGGTCTATTTCGCGATCAACCACGCAGTAGAGATGGCGAAGGAGGACGGCACCGATCTCCCCTTCGTGGTCGCCGACCGAGAGCATGGCCGGGAACTGACCTGGCTGGAAGACGTGGAGGAAGCGCCCTCGATCACGCTTGGCGACCCCTGCGTTGTTGTGCACCACGAGGTGATGCCATCGACAACGAGCGACGGCACGCCGGCTCTTTTGCTGGAACTCACCCAGTCCGGTGTAACCGTGGTGCAGCCGTATCGGCCCGGTGGCGCCCACCGACGTTTCTCACTTCTCGGCGGGCCCTTCGTGTTGGACTCCGTCTCCGCCTAACGGCTTCAGCCTGTCGATATCAACGGCAGTGATCTGACGGCGGAATATCCAGCGCTGGATTGCGGTCGAAGAAGCCGACCGGCACCCAGGTGCATCGGGCGTATTCGGTCGGCATCACCGGATAATCCTCGGGTCGAGCCGAGTGGGTCAGACCGAACACATGCCAGACCGTGAGATCGGTGTTCTCGATCGACCGGTTGGCTTCGGTCCACGCTGGTAGCCCCTGGCCTTCGGGGCGACTCTGCGTCACGTGGTCGCCGGCCGGAAAACGCTGGCTGTGATCGGTTGGAGTGACCCACAGGTTCTTCTTGCCGAAGCCGGCCCGCCCGGCGATCGAGCTGTTGGCGGCCGGAAAAAGGGTGGCGGTGTCGGCCGGTAGGAGCTTGAAGCCTGTTGGTTGGCCCAGACGGTTGGTCTTCGACTCGCTCACGACCCGCCACGTTCGGGCCTTTGACGCATCGACGACGTCGATGGCTTCTTGCTCGGTACTGAGTTTGGTTGGCACCGCCCGGAAGGCGTTGTTGTGAGGATTGTTGGGGCCGGGAGGATCGGCCTCGACGTCGACCCGGTACACGGTGTTGTCGGGACCATCGATCTCCATGTCGAACCGACCGCAGAACAGATGCTGGTGAATGGGGGCCGCCACCTCTGGTGCAACCTGCACCGCATAGGTGAGATCGTCGCCGTCGGAATGGCTCTGGGTGGTGACAATTCCGGTGAGCTTCACTTCCATCTGGATGGTGCCATCGAGGTAGAGGTACCAGAACAGCCCGTAGTCGTAGTTGCCGACGGTGAAGATGGAACTGATGACGAGACGCCGGCTGCGTCGGACTTCGGAGGTATTGGTATTGGAGTCGGTGTGCTTCCAGGCGATACCGAAGTCTTCTTCGTGGATGCAGATGGCCTGTTCCACCGGCACCGGAGATCCATCATCGAGGCACCAGGCGGCATCGAGGTACGTGATATCTCCAAGACAATCGCAGCCCAGGGTGAGCGAGTTCACGCACCGCCCGAGCCCGATCTCGCCCACATCCAGGGCGTTCTTGAAGGCCTGGGTTTCCCGTGTCTCCCCGTACGGCACCACCATCTCGGCCAGGCTGGCCCGGCGCATGATGGGTCGGCGCACGCCGTTGTCGGTCCAGGCCAAGCCCTGGAGCACCAATCCCTCGGTGTGGTCCATGAGGGCCCGGACATCCCAGTTCTGCCAGGTGATGTGGTTGCCGTCAGTCACCGTGAAGCTGGGACCGTCGGGCTGGGTGATGTCGATGGTCTTCAGCCCGGTGCGGGGCTCGACCGACGCCGCGTCGTAGTTGCTCTTCTCGGCGGCGAGAGGCCATACCCCGATGTCCTCGATCTCGTAGATCGCCATCTCGTCGGCGTCGACGTACACCATGAGCCCGTCGACCGGGCGGGCGTATCCGTTGTCTGATGCCTCTTCCCGATGGAAAAGGATGCAACGGGCGACCCGTCGCCCCTCTTCGTGGTCGACGCCCATGTTTCCCGTGGGCCACGGGTCGACCTGAAGGTTGCTGGTATCGGTGATGCCCCGCTTGGCGACCGCATCTTTGACCCGTTGGTCGTTGCGGACCAGCTCGGTCATGGCCGGGACCTCGGCGAATCCGATCTGCGGCCATTGTCCTTCAACGATCTTGGAGCTGGAGACGGTGTTTGAGGACAGCGAGATCCGTAGTTCCTCGATCTGTTTCTTCTCCCGATGCCACAACCAGACTTCGAGCATCCGGTCCGTGGTGTTGTGGCGGTCTTCGGCCACTGCCACCCGACGGAAGGTGGTGTCGTCGCCAGCGATGCCCTTCTGACGGATGAGTTCGACCGCCGCCGTGATCTCGTCCGGTGTCAGCAAAGCGTTGGGGGAAGATGCCATAGCTCCAAGCTACTCGGCGCCGAATCGGCCGACCCCTCGAACTGGCAGCCAGTAGGCGGGCCGGCTGCACGCTCAGCTGCCAGTTTTGCGAGAAGTAGGATGGCGGGCATGAAGTGGCGGTGGGTCCAACCGGTGGTGGGCCTGGTCACGGTGGCCATTGCCTATCTCTGGCTGGTCCCTCGTCTGGCCGACTACAGCGAGGTGCTTCCTGCTCTCGACGGAGCGAGCCGTGGAGGGCTGGCACTTCTAGCGATCGTGGGGGCGGCCAATCTTTTGGCACCGGCCGCAGCCCAGTCGGCAGCGCTACCCGGTTTGCCTCTGCGAAGGGCGGTGCAAAGCGACTGGGCCACAACTGCGGTGACCAACGTGGTCCCCGGTGGCTCGGCCTTGGCCATTGGCCTCACGTTCGCCATGTACCGCTCGTGGCGATTGCCAACCAGCGACACAACGCGTGCCCTCCTTGTCACCGGGGTCTGGGACAACGCGGTGAAGCTGGCGATGCCGGCCCTGGGATTGGCTTGGCTGGCTACCGAGCAGCCCATCGACGGCGTGCTTGTTCAGGGTGCCATCGTCGGCATTGTTCTTCTGGTGGTCGCCACCGTGCTTCTTGCCGTCGCCGTGGGCGACCAGCGGGTTGCCGCGGCAGTTGGTCGGGGTCTGGATGCTGTTCGAGAACGCAACTGGACGGAGCGGGCTGGCGATGTGCGCCGAGACACCCTGGTGCTGCTGGAAACCCGGGGATGGTGGCTGACGCTGTGGACCATCGCCGGTCACGTAAACCTCTACCTGCTCCTGCTCCTAAGTTTGCGGACCGTCGGCGTCGATGCAGCTGCGTTGTCGGCGGCCGGAGTGCTGGTGGCCTTTGCCTTCGGTCGGCTCGCCACCGCCATCCCCCTGACCCCCGGCGGGCTTGGCGTGATGGAGGTGAGCCTCACCGCATCACTTGCCGTCGTTGGCTCGGCCGATGCCAGTGTGGTGTTCGCCGCCGTGCTGTTGTTTCGATTTCTGACCTATCTCGCTCCAATTCCGCTGGGTCTGATCAGCTGGCTCTTGTGGTCGGGGGGACCCGAGAGCGGGTCGTCACCAACAGCGGCACCTGATGGCCTACCTTCACACTCATGACTGAAGCGGCTGGCGTCACTCCGGGCCTTGTTTGCGCCCACCATCACCTGTACTCGTCGCTCGCCCGCGGTATGCCGGCACCCGACGAGTCGCCCCGACGGTTTCTTCAGATTCTCGAGCGGGTGTGGTGGCGTCTTGATGCCGCCCTCGACCTTGACATGATCGAATGGTCGGCCAAGCTCGGTGCGCTGGAGGCTTTGCAGGCCGGTTGCACCGCCATCGTCGATCATCACGAGTCGCCGAATGCCATCGAGGGCAGCCTGTCGGTCATCGCCAGGGCGTGCGCCGAAATTGGCGTGCGGGCCAACTGCTCGTATGGGGTCACCGACCGCCACGGCCCCGAAGGAGCCTTGGCCGGGCTGGAGGAGAACCGCCGTTTTCTCGCGGAAGGCGGCATCGGTATGGTCGGTATCCACGCCGCCTTTACCTGCAGTGGCGACACGCTAGAGGCGGCCGCTGGCATGGCTGACGAACTCGGCGTCGGTGTGCACGTTCATGTTGCAGAGGGTTTCGTCGACGCTGGCCCGGGAACAGCCCTCGCTCGCAAGGCGAAGGACGACTGGCTGCTTGTGCATGGCATCAATCTTCCCGACGGCGTCGACTTCAACGGCACGCTGGTGCACACGCCTCGTTCTAATATGAACAACGCGGTGGGCTATGCCGACCCACCCCGTCTGAACATGCCGGTCGTGCTCGGCACCGATGGCATTGGTGCCGACATGCTGGAAGAGTTCCGCTTGGCGTTCGTTCGCCGTCGAGAAATCGACGTGACCACTTCGCCGGAGGAACCGTGGGCCTGGCTGGAGGGCGGATGGAATCTCATGCCAGCCGCCAGGAACGACGTCGTCACTTGGAACTACCCCTCGATCGAACCATGGCATGTGGCCTACACCCCCGGCGTCCGGGCCCGAAATGTCGTCGTCGAGGGAACCAAGGTGCTCGACGAGGGCCGACCGACCATGGTCGACGAGGCCGAGGTTCGGGCCAAGGCAGCCGAAGCGGCTGTCCGACTATTTGCCAAACTGGACGCATGACCCTTCCTGCCGCTCCTCCCGGCGAGGAAGCCAGCCGAGCCGAGCTTCGACGTATGAAGGCGCTCGCCACCGGGCTCCTCGTGGCAGCGGCCATCGTGTTCATCTTCGCCAGAATCCAAGAAGAGGACGCAGCCGGTTGGGGCTATCTCCGGGCGGCAGCTGAGGCCGCCATGGTTGGCGCCATCGCCGACTGGTTCGCGGTGACGGCCTTGTTTCGCCACCCCTTCGGCCTACCCATCCCGCACACCGCCATCATCAAGAAACGCAAGGACCAGATCGGCGAAAGCCTCGGTGCCTTTGTACGGGACAACTTCCTTACCCGTGAGGTTCTCAATGAGCAGTTAGCCGAGGCTGACCTCGGACGCCGAGTCGGCGGCTGGTTGGCCCAACCGACCAATGCCCGTGCAGTGGGGGAGCAAAGCGCTGCGGTAGTTCGGGGCGTTACCGAGGTGCTGCGGGATCAAACGGTGCAGACCGGCTTGGAGGATCTGCTGCAAAACCAGGTCCGGGCCATTCCGGTCACTCCGTTCGTTGGCAAAGCCATCGACGTCGCGGTGGAAGGCGAATACCACCAGATGTTGTTGGAAACCACGCTCAACGGTGTCGAGCGGTTCTTGGAGGACAACCACGAGTCACTCCGCACCAAGCTCTACGAAGAGTCACCCCGTTGGGTACCGGAACAGATTGACGACGTTGTCTTCGACAAGATCTCGGAGATCCTTTCCCGCTTCCTCGGCGAGATTGCCTCCGATCCGCAACATCCTCTCCGTGATCATCTTGATGCCCGGACTCGTGAGCTTTCCGAGCGCTTGAAGTCCAGTCCCGAGCTGATTGCCCGGGGCGAAGAGCTCAAAGCGGAGCTACTTAACCACCCCGAGGTTCGGTCCTGGTCAGAGTCGCTGTGGACCCGTATCAAGGCCGGACTGCTCGAAGCTTCGGAGGATCCCGACAGTGAGTTGCGGCAGAGGATCGAGCAGGCCCTCACCGATGCTGGCCGATCTCTGGAGTCCGACGCCGAGCTTCGGGCCACCGTCGACCACTGGGTCACCGACGCCACCGGCTACATCGCCGAGCAGTTTCGAGGTGAGGTGTCTGGCCTGATCGCCAGCACCGTCCAGCGCTGGGATCCGGAGGAGACGGCCGACCGGCTCGAGTTGCAGGTTGGTCGAGACCTCCAATTCATTCGAATCAACGGCACCATCGTTGGTGGTCTGGCCGGTCTCGTCATCTACTCACTCTCGGAGTTGCTCCTCTAGGTTGGCCCGATGGGGACAACGGAGAAGAAGACGCGACGTTGACCGGCGAACGACGGTCTCTCAGCGCCCGGTTTCCGGCCATGGCATCGCGGGACTTCCGCCGACTCTTCGCCAACGGCTTCTTCACTACTGGTTCCCGGTGGGCTCAGGTATTGGCCCGCGGCTGGCTGGTCCATGATCTCAGCGGGGGTTCTACCGGAGCGGTTGGTTGGGTCACCTTCGCCAGCTTCATTCCCTTTGTCGTTGTTGGCCCCTTTGCCGGTGCCGTCGCCGACCGGTTCGATCGTCGCCGACTGCTCATCGGGGCCACCATTTTCGGCATAGCCGGCGCCACCCTGTTGGCCATCATCACCTTGGCCGAGGTGGTCGAGATCTGGCACGTCGGTGTTCTGGCCTTTGCCACCGGTGCCGCTCAGGCTGCCACCGTGCCAACCAGACAGGCCCTCATCGCTAACGTTGTTCCGGCCGAGCACCTGCTCAATGCCGTTGCCCTGGGTGGCATCTCCCAGCACGGTTCCCGGGTGGTTGGTCCGTTGTTTGGAGCGGCGTTTCTCAGCACCCTTGGTGCCGGCTCGGTGTTTGTTTTCTCGGCGGTTCTCCTGGCCCTCGGGCTGGTTGAGGCCTACCGGGTTCGCTACCGATCCCAACCGACCGACGAAGCTGCGGCCGAGGCGTTGGCTCGGCCCGGCTATCTGGCGGCAGGCGGCCGTCTAATTAGTGATCTACGTTCGGCCGGGCGTTACGTACGGGCCGACAAGCGGCTCCTCACCGTCATTGGACTGGTCGCCGCCCATTGCAGTCTCACGATGGCCTTCGACTCGATGATGCCGTCGTTGTCGGTGAAGGTGGGTGGCGACGAAGGGTTGTACAGCGCCATTCTCATTGGCCTTGGTTCGGGTGCCATCACCGGCACCCTCACCGTCTCCCAGCTCAGCAGGGAACGCACCCGCGGAGTGGTCTTTGCTGCGGTTGGGATTGGCTCGGGAATCGCCATGATGTTGCTGGGCTTCGCCACCACCCCGGTGATGGTTGTGGCCGGAGCCGTATTGGCCGGTCTCACCCAGGCCAGCTACATGACCATGTCGGCTGCCCTTATTCAGAACATCGTGAGTGACGACTTCCGAGGGCGGGTGATGTCGCTTTACATCATGATTGCCGCCGGCCACATGGCCATTCTCAACTTGGGCTACGGCCGAACGGCCGAAGTCATCGACGTGAGGATCTTGCTGGTCGTTCCCGGTCTGATCTGGACGGTTGTGTTCGTCGGTTCCTTCGGTCTTCTGGCTGAGGTCCGAAGTCTGATCCGTCGAGGCCGCTTCAATTCAATGGAGACATCAGGCACAATCCCGGCGACGTCAACCGCTGGTGCTGCAAACTAGGAGGACAGTGAGCCCTCTAACTGAAACAGCCATTGGTGGCCAGGTAGCGGACGGGTTCGGCCCGGTGGCCGACGCGTTCCGAACAAATTTCCGTGACCGAAAAGAGGTAGGCGCCGCGGTGGCGGTCTACCGAGCGGGAGAGAAAGTCGTTGATCTGTGGGGAGGGGTTCGGGATCCTTCGAACCAGTCTCCGTGGGAGGAACACACGGTGGTACCCGTGTTCTCCACCACCAAGGGAATGGCCGCAACGGCTATGGCGGTGGCCCATTCCCGGCCTCTTCCAACTCGACGAACCGGTGGCTACCTACTGGCCGGAGTTCGCTCAAAACGGCAAAGAGCGCATCACCGTTCGCCAGCTACTGGCTCACGAGGCGGGCCTGGCCGTCATCGACCACCGGCTGACGTTCGAGCTGATCGCTGACTCGGATGCCTTCGGAGCCATCCTTGCGGCCCAAGCACCGGGCTGGCCCCCAGGAACGTCGCATGGCTACCACGCCCAGTCGCTGGGCTGGTACGAAAGCCAATTGCTTCGTCGTGTCGACCCCGAGCATCGTGCCATAGGTGCGTTCTTTGCTGATGAAGTGGCGGGCCCTCTTGAGGCCGAGTTCTTCATTGGTCTTCCCGATCACGTCACCTCGGACCGGCGTGCCATCTTCGGCAGCGGTTCCAAGTTGGGGGCCGCGCTGCACGCTCATCAGATGCCAAAGGGGCTGCTGCTGGCGATGCTCAACCCTCGAAGCGCTACCGCTCGAGCATTTGCCAACCCCAAAGAGATTGCGGTGAACCTCAGCGAGGTCAATCGTCTTGATGTGCTCCGCTTGGAGTTCCCGTCGATGAATGGTGTTGGCGAAGCCCGCGCCATTGCCAAGGTCTACGGCAGCTTGGCTACCGGAGGCGCCGAGCTCAGCATCACAAACAACACACTCGACGAATTGCAGGCCGACGTTGCGGCTAGTCGAGACGAGATCTTCCGCCTGGACAGCGCCTTTACCATGGGCTTCATGAAGCCGTTTCCGATCCTGCCCTTCGGCTCCTCGGGCCGGGCCTATGGGCACACCGGCATGGGTGGGTCGTTTGGGTTTGCCGACCCCGACGCGGGAGTCGGCTACGCATACACCATGAACCAGGGCGGCTATTCGCTGCCAACAGACCCTCGTGAACTGGCCCTTCGCCAGGCGGTGTACGACTGCATGTAGTGGCCCTAGTGTTGGTGTTTCGGTCCGTTTCGGCTTTGATCAACCGGTGCTTCCAGCTGACGATCTGTTCCAACCCGCGGCCGAGGAGGAAATTCTCCACCGGCGTGACTATGTGGTTCGGTCCTTCCGGCAGAGTCCCGATCGGTTGCGGATACGGGGCATGGTGCACGACCAGAAACCACCCGGGGTGTACATCGACGATGATCCGGATCCGCTGTCGGTCCACCAGATGGTGGTTGATCTCATCATCGAGTTCCCCTCGCTTGAGATCGTTGGCGCCGAGGTGGTCATGGAGGTCACTCCTCATACCGGTTGCACATCGATCGAGCCGAACTACTCGGACCTTGTTGGGTTGTCGATCGCTCGAGGCTTCTCCCGCCAGGTGAAGGACCTCTTCGGCGGCCCTCGGGGTTGCACCCATGTCGGCGCTCTGCTTCAGGCCATGGCCCCCGTTGCCATCCAGAGTTCGTGGTCGATGCGGGCTATGAACGAAGGGGAGACAGCCGTGAGTCTTGGAGGCGGAAGCGCCCAAGAGGCCGATGCCGCCGAGGCTCGGCGACAGGCACTGCTGACGTTCAACATGAACACTTGCCACGTGTGGTCGGAGGACGGGACGCTCATCAAACAGGCGCTCGCTGGTGAGGAAATCGAGGCCCCCATCTGGGCTGTCGACCGACTCCTCGAGCTGGGCCGATCAGTCGACGACTGGCACAAGCGGGAATAGCCTGCGGTGGTTGCTAGCTAGTCGTCACCGGCCAGGTAGACAGAGTCGAGGGTGAGGGGATCGGTTGGAAGGCCAGCCGGATCGAATCGGTCGACGAGCTGCCGGGCTGTTACCGGCTCGCCCGGCTCGGCCATGCCCAACGTTGATGCCAGATAACCGAGCACGTCGGCCGGCGTCTCGCCAAGAGACTGACGGTCAGCGAGGGTGACAGCACCATCCCGCTTGGCCAACCGATCCCCGGACGGAGCCAGTACGAGGGGCACGTGGGCGAATGCCGGAGGTTCGAGGCCAAGAACCGCTGCCACATGAAGTTGACGAGGTGTGGAGTCGAGCAAATCATCGGCTCTGACCACCAGATCAATACCTTGGGCAACGTCGTCGACCATGACCACCAGGTTGTAGGCGGGAGTGCCATCGAAGCGCCGGATCACCGCGTCGTCAACCATGCCCTCGTGGTAACCGCAGCGTAGGTCGGTGAAGCCGATGGCTTCGTCGGCACCACGGAGACGAAGCGACGGTGGGCGTCCCTCGTCTTCTTTGGCTGACCGCTCGGCTGCAGTAAGCGTGCGACAGGTACCGGGGTATTGGCCGTGGCTCCAGGGGCCGTTGGGCGCCTGGGTGGCCTCTCGGACTTCGCGCCGTGAGCAGTAGCAGGGGTAGGTGAGGTCGGCTCTGATCAACTGTTCGATGATGGCGTTGTAGTAGTCGAGCCGCTCGGTTTGTCGAGTCGGTTCATTGTCCCAGTCGAGGCCCAGCGCGGCGAGGTCATGGGCCTGGGTCTGGTAGTGCTCGGCTCGGACCGAAGCCTCATCCAGATCCTCGAACCGTAGGAGGAACGGTGAGTTGTCGACCCTGGCGTAGAGCCACGCCAGCAACGCAGTACGAAGATTGCCGACATGGAGCCGACCGGTGGGGCTTGGGGCATAGCGGCCTGCGGGCATCAGGGGCTCCCTATGTAGCGGGCGGTTGGGCGAAAGCGAAGCGGTTTCTCATCCAGCTCTTCGGTGGCGTGAGCCAACCAGCCGGCAGTTCTGGCGATGGCGAAGAGGGCGGTGGCGTCGTCGGGGTCGGTGTCCAACAACCAGGTGAGCGTGCCAAGAGCAAAGTCGATGTTGACCGGTTCGGGAAGACGGCCGGCGACGACCTCCTGGACATCGAGGGCAATCTGGAGACGGGGGTCGTCGGCCCACCCAGCCCTGATGTCGTCGAGCAGCGCACCGGCTCGGGAATCGTGTTGCTGATAGACGGTGTGGCCGACTCCCGGCAGCATGCGATCGGCTGCCAGTTCCTCGCCAATGGTCTGTGCCGGGCCGACTTCTTCGGCCCGTTCGAGCAGGCGATGTACGCCACTACTGGCCACGCCGTGCAAGATGCCTCCGACCGCGCCAAGCCCGGTGCTCACCAGTGAGTACGGGTCGGCTCGAACAGATGCCGCCACCCTGACGGCGAAGGTGCTGGTGGCCAAGCCGTGGTCGGCGAGGAGCACCAACGCGGTGTTGACGGCTCGTCGCTGTTCATCGAGGCCGGGGCTTGGGGTAAGGCTGAGCCAGAGATGATCGGCCAGTCGTTCTCGCCGACCGAGGTGAAGCTTCGGTAAACCGGTGACCATGCCAGCGATGATCCTCCGACCGGCCGCTGCCAGAGCATCGGCCGTGAGGTCGTTTCGCAATGGGTCGGTAGCGGAGAGCACGGCAACGCTGACTCGGAGCCGGTCGAGGAATCGGGTGCCCTCGGCGAGTCCGTTCTGAGCAGATCTGATGATGGCCGTGTCGGTCTCGGTCGACTGCCACTCGCCGTAGCTTTCCCACAACAGGTCGGCCACCGTTTCGAAGTCGGTGTCGGCGGCGACAAGATCCAGAACGGACTCGCCGCGGTAGAAGTGACCCTCCTCATTGAGTTTGGTGAGTTGAGAGCTGATGATCGATGGCACTTCGCCATCGGCGGTACGGCGGCGCTGCTGCCGGAGACCGTCAACCTCGGTTGGGTCGAACAGACTGGTTCGGCCATCCAGATCCACCGTTCGCTCAAGCAGCCCCCGGCTGACGTAGGCATAGAGCGTTTGCCGTTTCACCCCGAGCCGGGCGGCAGCTTCGACCGCAGTTAGTGGTGTCGATTCACTCACACTGGCCAGAGTAGTTGATCAGGCAACGTTGATCGAATCAATATTGATCAATGACTCGATCATGGGGACGATGGAGGCATGAACCAAAAAGTCGCCCCCCAGGCCCGAGAACTACTATTTGCACCACCCGGTCTCAAGGGATTGACCGTGGCCGAAACCACCATCGGTTCGGTTCGAGGAGACCAAGGATTCTTTCACTACCGGCAACACGATGCCGTTGAATTGGCCCGACGCTCGACAGTCGAAGACATCTGGCATCTCTTGGTTTGCGGGGCGCTACCCGATGACACTGAGCGAGACCAGTTCAGGGATCTCGTCGGTCAGCATCGACAGCTTGATGGCGATATCCAGCAAATGGTCGGCGAGTTGGCCCGCCGCATCGAGGCCCCGCATCTGGTGCTGCAGGCGGCGCTAGGCCTACTCCTGCCGGCCGGACGGCCCACCCTTGACCTCTCGGCTGCCGACCGGGAAGCGGAGGTGCTTCGGGCTGCAGCGGCCGCCCCGACGGTGTTGGCCACGTTTGCCGCGGTTCGAGCCGGTCGCCAGCCTCGGGAGGCGGACCCGTCGCTTGGTCACGCCGCCGACTGGCTGCGCATGCTGACCGGCTCGACCGATTCTGCCGCTGCGGCCGCGGTCGAGGCATACCTGGCCGTCACCATCGATCACGGTTTCAATGCCTCCACCTTTGCCACTCGGGCGGTGACCAGCACCGGTACCGATGTCGCCGGTGCCCTGGGGGCCGGGGTGGCGTCTCTGGCCGGCCCGCTCCACGGCGGTGCGCCAGCTCGAGCCTTGGCCATGATTGACGAGATCGGCCACCCGTCCAACACCGAACGCTGGGTCGCTGATCGGCTTGGGGCCGGCGACAAGATCATG
>CALHBU010000133.1 GCA_937930655.1 uncultured Acidimicrobiales bacterium
GACCTGCTCGGCGCCTATCACGACGGCCAGATCACCCTCGACTACCACGGGGTTCATGGCTACAGGCTCGACGGGGCGGGAACCGCCAGTGGGCTTGGCGACTGGCGGTACGACGAGTTCACCCTTGTCGAACCTGGAGTCTTTCGCCACGAGATCGAATGGTGGAGCCCCGACGGCACCACAACGTGGTTGATCGAAGCTGCCGAGATCGAACACCAGTGGAAACCGATTGATGCTCTCGGGACGGAGGGCTAGATCGATTCAGTCGGAGCCATCGTGAGTGTCCGGTGGCTGCTCCGGGAAGGGGATGGGGCACGTCGCTTCAACTGATTCCCTGGTCGAAGGGTCAAGCTCGGTGAGGAAGGTGGCATGGAAGCGGTTGATGGTGTTGCTCATGCCAATGGTGAAGCAGATCTCGATGATCTGTTGCTCGCTGAAGTGAGCCCGGAGATCGTTGTAGATCTCGTCGGTGATGGGCTCCATCCGGGTTGATGCTTGGGCGTATCGCACAATGGCCGCTTCGTCGTCCTCGTAGACACCCTCGGGAAGGGGAGTGTCGGCCAGATGGGCCAGCTTCTCTTCGGTTAGTCCGGCTGCTCGACCGAGCAGCACATGGGTGGGAATTCAATAGTGGCAATCGTTCACCAGCGATGTCGTGAGGTAGGCGAGCTCTCGTTGGGCCGGTGTCATCGAGTTGCGGAAGTAGCTGACGCTGCCGAACTCGGCCATGGCTTGCAGCGCCTCGGGATGGTTGGCCATTGCCTTGTAGACATTCGGTTCGATCGACTGGCCCCGGACCAGCGTCACCCTTTCAAGCACCTCTTTGGCCAGAGGGTCGATGTCGGGATCGGTGGAGTTGTACAGCCGAATGCGTGTCATGAGCCGACAGTAGTTCCTTCTTCCTCGGGTAGACCTAGGGCTAGGTTGGATGGCCATCGGCGTCGCGATCGAGCCGACGACGCAGGGGGATTGGCCGCATGGACAACGACTTTTTCAACAACACAGGTGTTCGCACACCTCGACCGGAACATCGGCCGGACGGTTTGCCCCTTTTTGACTCGCCGCCGCTGATCGACTCCCGCCCGCCACGGTGTCCGCCGTTCGTCGAGGTGACGTCTTCCGATCAGCTGCTGCCGTATCTCGAGCACATCGCCCAGCGCCCGTACAACCACGGCCTCAACGCTTCGTGGGATCTCCAAGAGGGGGAGCGGGTACTGCTGCGGGTCGACAACTGGCACAGCGACCTGACCATCGAGGCCTGCCAACGGATTCTCGAGAAGTACAAGGTCAAGTACGAGATCAGCAAGATCGATCGAGGCCCGATTCCGCAATGGGTCGGCGCCGACGAGGTCGACTACTACCTGTTCCGCACCAAGGAGCTGGCCGAGTGGATGGACTGGTGGGAAGAAGAAGAGAAGAAGCAGGAGTACGACAAGATCCTGATGGGCTACGGCGGCCCGGTTCTGGCCGAGCGATTCATCAAGATCCAGCGCATGCCGTTCATCACACCGGAGATCCTGGCCTCACCGGCCCAGGCCATGCCGTTCGAGCTCATCAACGCCATCGACAAGTGGACATGGGACCGGGTCCGCACCGCCAAGCGGGCCCACATCACCGACCCCGAAGGCACCGACCTCACCTTCACCAATCACCCCGAGTACTGGGATGCCAACCGGGAGTTCTACGACCCCGAACTCACCGCCGCCACCTGGACTGGCAACGAGCACTTCGGCAAGACCTATCTGCCGGGCCACATCACCGGCCGGCCGTGGATGTTCCACCCGACCAAGGAAGACGGCAACGGTGTCATCGCCGGCACCACCAATCACATCGCAGCCTGCGATTGGACCCAGTTGGTGGTCGAAGACTCCAAGATCACCCAGATCAATGCTGGCGGCGAGTTCGGCAACAAGCTCCGCGACGTCATGGAGCGCACCGCCGACATCCAGTACCCAACGTTTCCCAGCAAGGGGATCATGCACTGGTGGGAAGCATCCATCGGCACCAATCCCCATGTACACCGCCCGCGTCAGGACTTCCCCTCGGGGTTCGTCAACTGCCTCTACGAGCGCACCCGCTCCGGTGTCATGCACATGGGTTTTGGCACCATCATCTCCTCCATGGCGGAGCGTGAGGCAGCCCGGGCCGGTCACCTCGTGGGCCACTGGCATCTGCACCTCTACTTCCCGACCTACAACCTCGAGCGGGACGGCGATAACGAGACCCTCATCGAGAACGGCCGCCTCAACGCCCTCGACGACCCCGCCATCCGCAAGCTGGCGGCCAAGTACGGCGATGCCGACCTGTGGCTCGACGAGAGCTGGAACCCAGCCGTACCGGGAGTGAACATGGAGGGCGATTACTGGGACCACTACGCCCAGGACCCCCACCACTGGGTCGACACCGAGCTCAACGTCTGCCGCAACTACCACCCGGCCTTCATGAAGATGGTGGGCGCCGACGACAAGTACTGCCACGGAGCCGGCGCCGAGTGGTGGAAGGGCGGCTGCTGCAACCACAGCGGCGTCGACGCCTCCGTGCTCGACGGCAACTGCTGCGACTAACGCCGGCGCCTGGTCGCCGCCCTCGCCGGCACCCCCGTTCTGGCGGCCCTACACCCCTCCCAGGCCGAACTGGCGGCGCTCGGCCCCTCAGCGGGGGC
>CALHBU010000134.1 GCA_937930655.1 uncultured Acidimicrobiales bacterium
AATGAAGAGCGAACCTTGGCGGCAGCTCTCGCCCTCCATAAAACAGGCACGCAAGTGTTCCACGGGTACCTGCTAGCAGGTCAGCTCAAAAAGCAGCCCAGTTCGGAACGGGTAATGGCTTATTCGACGTTGTATCGATGCCTCGATCGGTTGGAAGATCGAGGCTTGGTGCGGTCGTGGTGGGCCCAAGACAACTCGGAGTCCGGCGGACCCCCAAGGCGGCAGTTCACGCTGTCTCCAGAGGGGCTAGCGGCGGCCTCGAAGCTGCCAGCACCGGAGCCGGCCGACTTTTCCTGGGGAACTACCTAAGCTCACCGGAGTGACTACTCCTCGATGTGTTGTCGGCCTGACCGGTGGTACCGGTGTAGGCAAGTCAACGGTCGCCGACTTGTTGGTGGCCAAGAACGCGGTTCTCGTTGATTGCGACCAGCTCGGACGCGATGTCGTCGCTGCCGGAGGTTCGGCGCTGCCCGAGATCTTCGACCGGTTTGGGCCGTCAGTCCGGACCGACGACGGCAGCCTGGATCGTGGCGCCCTGGCTTCCATTGTCTTCAACGACGAGGCTGCTCTCGCAGACCTCAACGGCATTACCCACCCGGCCATCGACACCCTGATCCGCTCTGCTATCGCAAGAGCACCGGCCGACTCGGTGGTGGTGCTGGACATGGCCGTTCTGGTCGAGACGGAGTTGGGGGCTGGTCAGTACGACGTTGTTGTGGTCGTTGAGGCCGAAACGGAGTGCCGCCTCGACCGCTTGGAAGAGCGTGGCATGGATCGAGAAGATGCCAAAGCCAGGATGGCGAGCCAAGCCACCGACGACGAACGGCGGGCGGTGGCTGATCATGTGTTGGTCAATAACGGTTCCCTTGACGAGCTCTCGGCAGCAGTCGATCGGCTGTGGGACGATCTCCGAGCCGAGTAGGTGGCTCTCTCGGTACGACCCTTCGCTTTACTACTGGTGGCTGTAGTTGTGCTCGCCTCGTGCTCGCTGCTCGACCAAGGCGCAGCACCGGAGACTTCAACAACTGCGCTCCCGAGCCCGGACACCACTGCTGAGCCACCACCATCGCCATCGACCAGCCCGGCTCCAACCACCAACACGACACGGGCACCAAGCTTCGCTGACTCCTTCGCCCTGGTGGCCAGCGGCGTGTATCGGGTCGATGCCACCTACTGCAACGGCCTGACCAGTACCGGCACCGGATTTCTCGTACATCCAACAATGCTGCTGACTGCGGCCCACGTCTCGGGCGATGCCACCGAGGTTGAGGTGAGACGAGATGACACCCTTCCGGTGACCGGCACGGTGGTTGCCACCGACGAGGCTCGTGATCTAGCCCTGGTGAAGCTGCCCGAAGCAGCCGTGGGACATGTCTTTCTTCTCGACGACAGTGTTATCCGGGTTGGCGATGAGGTGGCAGCTCTCGGTCATCCCCAAGGTCTGCCGCTGACGTTCACCTCGGGGCGGGTCTCAGCCCTCGAGTTCGACGACCAGGGCGTGCTCTTTCATCAAACCGATGCCCCGGTCAATCCTGGAAACAGCGGTGGCCCATTGATTGACGCCAGTGGAAGCGTCGTCGGAATGACCGATTGGAAGTTCACCGATCTCGAGGGAATCAGTTTCGTGGTCGCTGCCACTGAGATTCAACAGTTCCTTGACAAGGAGCAACTCGCCATCGACACCGAGCTTGGATGCACTGCCGATGATCCGACTCCCGCCGACCCGGTTATCGCCTTCGATGACCCTGTGCTGGCGCAGATACCAGTGCTCTTTGACGACTATGTCAGCCTCATCAACGCAGCAAACGAAGGCGAGGCCTACGACCTCTATGCCGGCCCCCGACTGCGGGCCATCGTTAGTCGCGACGCGTTCATCGAAGGCAACTCGACGTCGATTCTCGAAGACCTACGGGTGTACAACGCCTTCTACAACGGCGACGAGGGAACCATGGCCGAAGCATGGGTGACCTTCGTCAGCTACCAGGACCCCGAATTCGGCACCGATGGCCAAGCCTGCTCCGTTTGGGACCTCACCTATGAGTTGATCCTCGAAAACGACGGCTGGAAGATCCAGCGAGCTACCAACGAGCCGGGTTCGCCGACCGCCTGCTGAGCCGTTGGCGGCGTCGAGTATCCCCATTTGCGATCAGGTGACCGCTTATTGTGGCTGTGTCACTACAACCACTCTTGGTAGTAGTCGATGCGATGCTGTGTCTTCTGCCAACGGGCGGGTGATACTGGGTCGGTTCTACACGAAACAACAGCTGTGGAGACAACATGTTTGGCTTGGACTCAACTGCGCTCGGGGCGACACCGATGCAGAAATACAAGAAGTTACTGAGAGCGCTCGCCGCGCTCACCGTGGTGGCGGCGACAGCTTTCTTTGGCGGCCCGGTGGCCGCCCAGGATGATGGAGGAGGCCAGACCTGCGTGGAGCAGTCGATCGAGGCCCACCTCATGACAACGGCCGACTCCCAGTCGGCGGTGTTCCCCATCGACATCCCTGCGGGCACGGTGTCGATACCCAGCGCTGTCTCCCGTGACTTCTATCCGAATCGGGAGAACATCACCCAGACCAGCGAGCGCTGGGAACTGCAGTTCCTCGATGCTGCAGGAAACGTCATCGCCACTTCCGAGCCCACCGGTGATGTGCCGGACTTGAGCGCCGACGCAACCTGGGAAGGCGCCTTGGCTGACGTGACCCTGCCGGTCCCGGCCGCCGGCATCCGAGCTAATCACCGACCCGACCTACCCGAAGACGGTACGCCCTCAAGCGTCTGGGCCAGTGGCGTCACCCTGTGCTGGCCCCCGGTAGCCGTCGTCCCTGACTGTGGCACCGACGCCGACGGCAACACCATCCAGCCCGACGCCGACGGCAACTGCCCAGCCCCACCAGCAACCCCCGACTGCGGCACCGACGCCGACGGCAACACCATCCAACCCGACGCCGACGGCAACTGCCCAGCGCCCAGTGGTCCGACCACACCTGGTCCAGCCGCTCCGGGTTGCGGTTCTGACTCCGATGGCAATCCGATCAGTCCCGACGCCGATGGCAACTGCCCGGCACCACAGGACCCAACCACTGACTGCGGAACCGATGCCAACGGCAATCCGGTCAGCCCGGACAGTCAGGGCCGATGCCCAACGCCTGCGCCAAAGGGTCCGACCGACTGTGGCACTGATGCCTCTGGTAACCCGGTCACACCCAATGCCGACGGTTCGTGCCCCGTCCCCGTCCAGGGAGACACTGGACCGCCGCCAAAGCCTCCGGCCAGCCTGCCGGTGACCGGCATCGAGTCGTCACTGTTGTTGGCGATGGTCGGACTGTTTGCGGTTGCCGCTGGCTCGGCAATTCTCCTCCGTCCAGCTAGCCCGCTTCTGGTCAAGAGGAAC
>CALHBU010000135.1 GCA_937930655.1 uncultured Acidimicrobiales bacterium
GAAGTTTTGGTACTGACGTCCCCCCAAACTGTGGGCTCGGGCGTGGTACTCATGTGGTGCTACCCGTGACCGTTCCCATCGAGCCCCTCCCTGAGGCCGGCTCCGACGTTGACAAGCAACCGTCGGCTGAGTCCTTCGATGACTACTACCAACGCGACTACCGGTCGTTGGTGGGGCTGGCCTACGTCTTCACCGGCAGCCAGTGGGCGGCTGAGGATTTGGCTCAGGAAGCGCTGACCGAGGCTCACCGACACTGGGGAAAGATCTCCGGCTATGACAATCCCGGCGCCTGGGTGCGGCGGGTCATGGTCAATCGAGGAACCTCCCGCTTTCGCAAGCTCGGTCGGGAGACCCGCATGCTCACCCGACTCGGCTCCCGACGAACCGAAGTGGTGCTGCCCTCGGAGGCCTCAACCGAGGTCTGGGCCGCGGTACGAACCCTTCCCAAACGTCAGGCTCAAGCGATAGCTCTTCTGTATTGGGAGGATCTTTCGATCAGAGATATTGCGGCAGTGCTCGACTGCGGTGAGGAAACAGTGAAGACCCATTTGAAACGAGGCCGACAAGCATTGGCTTTGGCCTTGGCTGAACGCGGCATAGAAGGAGGCTCGTGGTGAGTCCTGACCTGAACGACGCACCTCTGAGCAGGGCGGCCGACGAGCTGCGGTCTCAACTCGATCTGCTCGACACTCCCGAGTTCTCGCCCCGCCGGCCGGTCGGACCGGTTGTTGCTCTGGCAGTGCTGATGGTGGCCCTCGCCGGCGGCGCCTTCTTGGCCCAACGGGACTCGGCAGGAACGATTGTCGAGACACCCATCGGTGAAGGAATGTCGGTGGCCGAAAAGGACCCAGCCGCTGTCTCCACCACCGATCGCTCCACGACGCCGCCGGTGGCCGACAGGGACCTCGTGTTCGGCCAAGACGACACGCCGCCATCGCCCGATTGGGTGAAACCCGAGCTCTATGAGACCTACCAGGATCCGGTCTACGGACTTGATATCAGGCGGATGACCTCTGCCGATGGCACCCGCTTCGACCGCAACACCTACAGCCGCCGTCAGGCCGAGAATGCGGACGGCACGATGTTCATGACCTACCACGGTGAGGCCGAGTACCGGGTCTACGACCAGGCATCCGGCTCGCTGATTCGGTCCATGCCCATTCATCCCGATGGGGACCCGCAGTGGCACGCCACCGACCCTGATCTGCTCTGGCATGTCGCCGGCAAGAACTCTGCGGTCGGTGATCTCAGGCTCTACCAGTCGACTGTTTCGACCGGGGAGACGACCGTGGTCGCCGATCTGACGGAGCGGCTGCAGGCCAGCTTGCCCGGCGCTCTGTATCTGTCGGACCGAGCCGAAGGTTCGCCCTCGATCGACGGTGAGCGCTACGCCTGGATTGTCTACAACGACGAGGAGATCCCGATCGGAGTCGTGAGCTACGACGTCGGCGACGATGCGGTGCTGGGCGTTCTTCCGCTGAGCGACCAGTGGGAGCAGAACAACGACACCGCTCTTGGTCGCCTGGACTATGTGTCGATGTCGCCCTCGGGCCAGTACGTGGTCTTCGGCTATTGGAACTCCACCCTGGTCTACAACGCCGATCTCACCAACGAACGGGTCATCAACCTGAAGGGTGATCATTCCGACATCGCTCTCGACGCATCCGGTGGCGACGCCTACGTCTACATCGACTTTGGCGACTTCGTGTCCGACGACGCCGGCTACCTGGTGTCGGTCGATCTCGACACGTTGGAACGAACCCGACTGTTTCGGGTCTATGGCGGAGCCAACACCTCGGTTCATGTATCGGGCAAGGGCTACAACAAGCCCGGTTGGGTGGTGGTGTCGACCTATAGCTGCAAGGACGCCGGGGCGTGGACGTGTCACAAGGTGATGGCCGTCGAGTTGGCTCCCGAGGGGCGGATCGTCAACCTGGCCCACACCTACAACTGTGGTGAGGACTACTGGACCGAGGCCCATGCGGTGGTCAACCGGGACTTCACCAGGGTCTACTTCAACAGCGACGGCGGTAGCTGCGGCATCGACGCCGAGGTCTACGAGATCACCGTTCCGTTCTTCGACTAAGGGGTCGCTGCTAGGTCGACGGCAGCGGGGGAGCCTGTCCAGCGAGTTGCTCAGCCCAGACTGCGACCGAGTCCATCACCGGCTGGATCTGTCGGCCAACGTCGGTCAGGTAGTAGTTCACGTCTCGGGTCTCGGTGCAGCGGTTGACCACGCCGATCTCGTCGAGTTCCTTCAGGCGCTCGGCGAGCATCCTGTCCGAGAGGCCAGGGACCGAATCTCGGATGTCGCTGAAGCGGGTTTGGCCGCCAAGCATTGACTGCAGGATCGCCCCCGTCCACCGACGACCGATGAGTTCGATCGCCCGGTGGAAGTGGGGGCAGTAGTCCGCGTCACGCTCTTCCATGACGGCAATAGTAGGGCTTCAGGCCAACGCGAGTTCAGCCACTGCCTGGCGGGCCGCTCCCACGGCGCTCTCGGGGTTCGTGTTGAGCTGTCCCGCCTCGACCACCGTCACGTTGGTGATGCCGATGAAGGCAAGGAACTGCTGGAGCCAACCGGTGGCCCAGTCCATCGGTGAGCTGATGGGCACTCCCCCCGAGGTCACGATGACGTAGGTGGGCCGGTCTTCGACCAGGCCAACTGGACCTGTTTCTGTGTATTGGAACGTCTCGCCGACCCGGGCGATGAGATCGGCCCAGGCTTTGAGTGCGGCAGGGGCAGAGAAGTTGTAGATCGGCATGGCGATGACGACTGCGTCTGCTGCCTTGAGCTCATCGATCATGACCTGGCCCTGAGCCAAAGCGGCGACTTGATCCGCTGACCGTTCCTCTGCCGGGGTGAAGGCGGCTCCGACGGTTGCCTCGTCGAGGATGGAAACGCCCGCTCCAAGGTCTCGTTGCACAATGGTGGCAGTGTCACTGCTTTTCAAGCGTTCGATGAGCTGTGTGGAGAGATCGCGGCCGACCGAGTCGGTGTAACGGGCGGAGCTGTCGATGCGGAGAATGTTCATACTTACGAAGAGTAAGCAACTTACTAAAAGTAAGCAACATGACACCTGTCACTCGTTTCGTCACCCAGCCCCTCTTGACTATCGTTGGCGACATGAAGCCTCCCGCCGAAACCCTCGCGTCCCTGTCTGCCTCGATTGACATCGCCGCTGCGCCCGATGCCGTCTACCAACTGGTATCAGCGGTCGACCGGATGGGGGAGTGGAGCACCGAGGCCGTTGGCGCCGACTGGGTTGATGGCGGCAGCGGGCAGACGGGCGATTGGTTCACTGGTCACAACAAGGCGGGCGAAAGGGAATGGAGCCGGGAGTGTGAGGTGGCACGGGCCGAACCAGGAAGGGACTTCACGTTCGTCGTCGGCGGTGTGGAGGCCAATTGCACGTGGTGGAGCTACGAGATGGAAGCCACCGACGGTGGTACCCGGCTCACCGAGAACTGGTGGCTGGTCAACAAGACGCCGGGCGTGGCGGGGATGACACAAGAACAGTTTGAGGGCCGAGTGGCCATGACCGGCCCCATGATGGAGCAGACCATCGCCGCCATTAAGGCGACAGCAGAAGGCTGAGCCGCTAGCCAGCCATATGGGAGCGGATGTTCTCCGACGGTGGGCCGGCGGTCCCCCACAGATCGGACAATTCCGGCACCCGTCGCCATACCCGCGGAACCCAGCTGGCCTCGTCCACCTGTTGGACCTCGGCGGTGACCTCGGGAACCATGCCGGCCGGGTCGACGAAGTAGGCAAACGCGTTGTTGCCGGGCCCGTGGCGCCCAGGGCCCCAGCCCGGCTCGTTGCCATCGTGCTTGAGTCGACCGAGCGAGGTCATGAAGCTGTCAAGGGATGGAACTTCGTAGGCCATGTGGTTGACCGAGGTGCGGTCGGCTTGGTTGAAGGCGATTGAGTGATGGTCGGCGTTGCAGCGGAGGAACACCATCTGATGCTCGCTCCAGTCGCTCACCCGAAAGCCGAGGACATCGCACCACCAGGCTTGGGCCGCATCGATGTCGACGGTGTTGAGCACAACGTGGGTGAGCTTGGTCGGTGTCTTAGCGAGTTGCTGGGGTGGTACCGCTTCGACCAGCGTGGAGAGCTCAAGGACTCGCCCTTCAGGGTCGGTTAGGCGGAAGCCATAGCCGCCGCCAGGGCCCTCGAGCGAGTGAGGCTCGCTGAGCAGGCTGATCCCTCGGTCGGCGAGATTGGTGGCGGCAGCGTCGACAGCGGCGGCATCGGGAAGCCCGAAGGCTAGGTGGTCGAGACCGTTGGTCTCCGAGGCGGTGAGGTGCAGCACATGGTGCTCGGCGCCCGTGCCCCTCAGGGCGGCTTGTCCGGTGTCGGTTTCGACGGCCTGCAGTCCCCACGGCCCGGTGTAGTAGGCCAGGCTCTCATCAAAGGCCGAGGTGCGAACGCTCACATGGCGCAAGTGCGTGAGGGAGGGCCGAGCGAGAGAAGGCTGAGTGTCGGATCGCTGGAAGAGCGGGGGAGTCATGACGTCTCGTTCCGTTGTTGGTCGATGGCGGCGAGCACCGTCTCGGGGGTGAATGGCATGGTGGTGACTCGGACGCCGATGGCATCGAAGATGGCGTTGGAGATGGCCGAAGCCACCGGCAACATCGTGCCTTCGCCGAGCCCCTTGGATCCGAATGGTCCTGGCCCGTGGCCCTGCTCCTGAAGGATGGACAGGAAGTCGTGGGGCAAGTCGTTGGCCCGGGCCATTCGATAGTCGCGGAGGTTCCCGTTGGCCAGGTCGGCACCGTCGTAGCGCATGGTTTCGAACAGGGCGCCGGCCAATCCCATGATGGCTGCCCCTTCGTCTTGGCCGCGACAGACATCGGCGTGGAGGGCATTGCCCGCGTCGCCGGAGACAACCAGACGATGCACCGTGACCTGGCCCGTTTCTTCATCGACGCTTAGTTCCACCGCTCCCCAGCCGTACTCCCATGACACACACTGGGTTTCGAGGGGGGCCCGAGGATCGTCGGCCGCCTTGAAGAAGCCTTCGCCGGTGAACTCGTAGCCGGTGCCGCCGTACGTGCCCATAACCAATGGGCCCAGGGGTCGTGCCTCGCCGTTATGAACGATCTGACCATCGACCAGATCCAGTTCGGGAAC
>CALHBU010000136.1 GCA_937930655.1 uncultured Acidimicrobiales bacterium
CCCAGAGGAGGTTGTCGCCGGCCTTGACCGACTCGACGTAGGCATCGACGTTGTCGATGCTGCCGATGTCTCGCAGCATGTTGATGACAGCCTCGTTGGCGCCACCATGACGGGGGCCGTAGAGGGCACCGGTCGCGGCTGCAGCAGCCGAGAATGGGTCGGCGTGGGCCGAGCCAACCACCCGCATGGTGGTGGTCGAGCAGTTCTGCTCGTGGTCGGCGTGAAGGATGAGTAGCACGTCGAGGGCCTTGGCCAGGACGGGGTCGGGCTCGTAACGGGGCTCGGCCACCTTCCACATCATGGAGAGGAAGTTCTCGGCGTAGGTGAGCTCGTTGTCGGGGTAGACGAACGGCATACCGATGCTGGCCCGATAGGCCATGGCGGCCAGTGTGGGGGTCTTGGAGATGAGCCGGTTGATCTGGATGTACCGGTTCTGGGGGTCCTCGATGTCCTTGGCTTCGGGGTAGAAGGTGGACAGAGCGGCAATGGCCGACATAAGCATGCCCATCGGATGGGCGTCGTGGTGGAAGCCCTCCATGAACCGCTTTCGCATGTTTTCGTGGATGTACGTGTGGTAGGTGACGTCGTGCACCCACTGGTCGTGCTGCTCCTGATTGGGCAGCTCACCGTTGAGCAGGAGGTAGCAGACCTCGAGGAACGAGGAGTTCTCGGCCAGTTGCTCGATGGGATAGCCCCGATAGCGGAGGATCCCGTTGATGCCGTCGAGATCGGTGATCGTGCTCTCGGTCGAGGCGGTTGTGGTGAAGCCGGGGTCGGTGAACCAGACACCAGGCATCAGCTTGTTCCAGGCCTTGGCATCGACACCCCCATTTTCGATAGGGATTTCGACCGACTCTCCGGTTCGGTTGTCGGTGACGGTCACAGTCTCAGGCACGGCGTGTATGGCTCCTCGATGAAGGGGTTGGTAAGGGCGAGGATCACCGGCACCCCGTTGTGCCTGCGTCTTCTTTGGAGGACCCGAAGGTCGATGCAAATCTAGCCGCCCCTGCTCGGGAGTAGAAAACCGAACTCAGAGAGGTGAGTTGTCGTGTCGGCGATGGCGCAGGGGTTCTCGCTTCGTGGCGAGCAGATCGAGGGCGGCCGCCAGCTCTCGACGGGTGTCGTTGGGTTCGACGACCGCAGAGATGGAGCCTCGCTCAGCGGTGGGATACGGAGTGAGGAATCGTTGCTCGTACTCGAGCTCGAGTTGGGCCCGTTCGTCGACCGAAGCGCCGCGATGAAGGATCTCAACTGCGCCCTTGGCACCCATCACGGCAACTTCAGCCGACGGCCAGGCCAGCATCAGGTCGTTCCCCATGAAGCGAGAATCCATGACGATGTAGGCACCGCCGTAGGACTTGCGAAGGATCAGTCCAATCCGAGGCACCGTGGCCCGGGCGTAGGCGAAGGCCAGTTGGGCGCCGTGGCGGATCATGCCCCGCCACTCCAGATCCTTGCCGGGCAGGAAACCGGAGGTGTCGACCATGGTCAGCAGCGGCAGGTTGAACGCATCACAAAGAGCGACGAACCGTGCGCCCTTTTGGCTGGCTGGAATGTCGATGCTGCCGGCCAGGGCCTGCGTCTGGTTGGCCACCACACCGATCGACTGACCACCCACCGAGCAGAAGCCGGTAACCATGTTGGGTGCCCACGCCGCTCTGATCTCCAGGAACTCGCCGTCGTCGGCGACGTCGCGGATGACGGTACGAACGTCGTAGCTGCCGGTTGGGTGTGCGGGTATCGCCGCGGCTGCATCACTGGTGTCCCGGTCGATCGGGTCATCGCAGGGCATCGGTTCGGGGAGCACATCGACGTGATCGGGCAGGTACTGCAGGACGTCGCCCACCAATTCCAGGGCGCTTTCTTCATCGTCGGCCAGAAGGGCGGCGACGCCACTAAATCGTGAATGGGCGGACGCCCCACCGAGTTCGTCGGTGGAGATCGGAACACCGGTGAAGGACTCGACCATGAGCGGACCGGAGACGAAGGCATAAGCCGAAGCAGTGAACACCGAGATGTCGGCCAGTCCGAGCAGGAGAGCCGGGCCGGAAACGACGGGTCCGCTGGCAACGAAAAGCAACGGGATCACCCCGCTGGCCCGGACCAGTTCCTTCGCCACTCGGCCCCAGCCGTCGACCGAGGCCAGACCATCGGCTACCGACACTCCGTTGCTGGCCAGCACACCGACGAAGGGGTGCCGTTGTTCGCGAGCCGTCCGAACGGCGGCTTCGAGTGTGGCCGCGTCGTTAGGGGTGAGTCCTGCCCGTTCACCGGCATCGGCAACCCGAGCCACCATCACCCGTCGACCGCCCAAGTCCATGAACTGGGCCGTGGTTGTAGAGGTCGAACCTGGCGCGTCGGCAACGCCGGCTCTAAGGGGAATGGTGGTCACTGAGCTGACGGTTCCACTGCGGAAAGTCCAGGCATCTCTGGCCCTTTGGCGCTCACGACATGGGTAAGGCTGGCCAGCGTTGACTGGGCGGCCAACGACAACATGCCCCGGCGACGAGTGGCCTGACCTACCGTTCGCCGTGGTAGTCCCCGAATGGGAACCCGGGTCCAGTCGCCTCCGATCCAACCTGGTGCCGCGCTTGCCGGAACAATGGCGACCCCGAAACCCTGGAACGCGAGTGACGCCAGCAGTCGGAGCCCATCCACTTCGAGTTTCACTTTTGGTTCGAGGCCGAGCTCGGCGAATGCTTGATCGATTTCATTGCGAAATGCCGTGCCAGGTGCCGCGAGGAGTAGATCGTGCTCGGCCAGCTCCTCGAGACCAATTTCTGCTTCCTTGGTGGCGAGCGGGTGAGCCGACGGGGCGATGACGACGTGGTCTTCGGTGAAGAGTGGCTTGGTGTGGATCTCGGGATCGTCGAAGGGGAGCCCGATGAGGGCGAGGTCCAAGTCGCCATCAAGTATGCGGAGGGTGAGCGACGACGTTGTGCCGTCGGCGATGAGTAGCTGGATGTCAGGGGAGTCCTGGGCGATCTGATCGACGAGGTGGGGCACCATCCATCGAGCGGTGGTCCCGACCACGCCGAGCCGCACGAGCCCACGGGGTGAACCCTGCATCGACGACACATCGGCCTCGAGCGACACGAGCTCGGATTGAATGCGTCTGACCCTGGCCAGCACCGCATCTCCCTCGGCAGTCGTTGAGCCGGTCGCTCTGTCGATGAGCGTGACATCCAACTCCCGTTCGAGGCGAGCAACGTGAGTTGAGATGTTCGATTGGACGGTGTGGGTTGCCCGGGCGGCCGCAGTGAAGCCGCCGTGCTCGACCACGGCAAGGAAGGCTTGGAGCTGGCGGAGGTCCATCGCTGCGAATGATTGCACAGTTCGAGTCCAAGCGTTCAGATGATCTCGGTCGCCCGACCTGGGAACATCTCTAGAACAGATGGTAAATATTTCACACACCTAGTAGACAGATGACC
>CALHBU010000137.1 GCA_937930655.1 uncultured Acidimicrobiales bacterium
ATGAGGAGACCTTGGGAGTCGGAGCCATCGATGGTGCCAACGACAAACCAGACAAACCAAAGGTCGGGGCGGGTGGAACGGCAGGTGCAGCTCCACTTCGTCCTACGAACGAGATCGCCGTTCTGTTACCCACCGACGCCTCGGCGCGACCGCACGCAATACACCCGTTGATGCAAACCAAATCTTGCTGAAGATTGTCGAACCAGGTTCTACGCAAGCCGCAGATGGTAGAGCTCTGCCCCCGAATACTTCCATTTTGCAGGCTCACTGCGATTACGGCACCCCCAACCCAACGCCCAGTTGTTGTTCGACAAGCTGTCGCTGACGGGTTGAATGGCGTAGCGTCGAGAGTGAACTAGGGGGTTCACTCATGCACGATCTCTTGATCATCAACGGCACACTCATTGACGGAACCGGGGCCGCGGGGCGGCAAGCCGACGTGGCAGTGTCCGATGGCGTCATCACCGCCATCGGCGACCTGGCTGGCCAAGACGCCACCAGGACAATCGACGCCACCGGGCACATCGTCAGTCCCGGCTTCGTCGACGTCCACACCCACATGGACGCACAGCTGGCATGGGATCCACTCGGCGAGTGCTCGTGTTGGCACGGCGTCACCACCGCCGTCATGGGCAACTGCGGGTTCACGCTGGCGCCGGTCAACAGCGACGCCAGAGAACTAGTGGTTCGAAACCTGGAACGGGCCGAGGACATCGCGGCCGAAGCCATGGCGGCCGGCATCGACTGGAGCTGGGAGACCTACCCGGAGTACCTCGAGTTCGTTGACCGCACGCCAAAAGGCATCAACTACGCCGGCTACGTCGGTCACTCCGCGTTGCGGACGTGGGCCATGGGTGAGCGAGCGTTCACCGAAGAGGCCAACGAGGAAGACATCGCCAAGATGATCGGCCAGATCCAGGACTCGATGCGGGCCGGCGCCGTCGGGTTCACGACCTCAATCTCCAAGAACCACGAGACATCCGACGACCGTCCTGTTGCCAGTCGTCTTGCCACAAGAGAAGAGATCGACTCGCTAGTCGGCGCCATGGGTGAAATGGGCGGAGGCATTTTCGAACTCGCCAATCACGGCGACCTCCGTTCGCCGGATCCCGAGAAGCGTGAGAGCTACATCAGCTGGCTGGTCGACCTGGCGGTCAAGTCCGGCATTCCCATCACCTACGGCATGTTGGCCTTCGGGTCCGACGATCACCTCTGGCGGCCCGTTATCGAGCTTCTGAATCGCATTAACGAGGCCGGTGGGAAGTCCTGGGCTCAGGTTCACACCCGCCAGTTCGGTGTGCTCCTGTCGTTCCAGACTCGGCTGCCGTTCGACAATCTGCCCGTGTGGTCAGACCTCCGACAGCAGCCACTGGACGAGCAGCTTCGGGCATTGGCCGATCCATCAACTCGGGCCAAGCTCATCGATATTGCCGAAGACGCCGATTATGGCCGGGCCATCGGCGCCGAGGCCCGCAAGCCCGAGTGGCAATATGTCTGGCCCGTCACCGCTGGTCTTCCGCCCTATGACTCCATCGAGGAGCGGGCAGCCAAGCTCGGAGTGTCGGAGATGGAGGTCTTCCTCGACCTCGCCATCGAGTCGGAACTTCAAATGTTCTTCATTCAGGCCGCGGCCAACCAAGACCAAGACATCGTGCTCGAGCTGATGAAAACACCGAACGCCATCCCCACCTTCAGCGACAGCGGTGCCCACGTCAGCCAGATCATGGACTCCTCGCTCCAAACCCACATGCTCGGTCACTGGGTTCGCAACGAGGGAGAGTTCACCGTCGAGGACGCGGTGCACCGCATGACCCAGCTACCGGCCGAAGCCTGGGGCTTCGCCGACCGGGGCGTGTTGGCCGAAGGTATGGCCGCCGACATCAACATCTTCGATCTCGAGACAGTCACCCCCAATCTGCCCGAGCTTCTCTACGACCTCCCAGGAGGAGCACGACGACTGCGTCAAACAGCCACCGGCTTCCTGGCCACCATCGTCAACGGCGAGGTGTTGGTCGAAAACGGCGAGTCAACAGGAGCCACACCCGGTCAGCTTCTGCGAGGGCCACTCGCTCAGTAGCTAGAGGCCAGCGGCGTTGGCGAACGTTTCAAGTTCCCGTTCGACATCGCCCATCGGTTGAAACGACACCTCGGTGATTCCCTGATCGGCCAGCTTCGCTAGCCGGTCAGGGAGTTCCGCTCCATGACAGGTGAGCGGAGTGATGGGGAGGGCATCGCCAGTGATCACCTGTTGATCGATGGCGTTCAGTTCAGTCAGATGTCCGGCGTGTAACGCCAGGTGGCGGGTTTCCGCCGGGAGCGCCGTTGCCAGCTCGAGGAATTTCTCGGCATTGGGAAAGCCATCGAGGCGGGGATCGCTCTGCTCCAAAAAGGCGTGGTAAGCAACGGCAACACCGGGCCCCGCCGTTGTAACCGCTCGTGGGCTGTGCATTGTTTCGTCGTCGTCGAGAATGGTGCCGAAACCAAGCAGGATGACATCTTCGATCCCCCCGTAGTCGGCGTCTGGCCGAGGACGAGAGGTGAAGACGCCACAGTCGGCCTCGGCTGCCGCTTTGAGACCTCGGGGTCCGTTGACGCCAAGGACCCAAGGCACGTCGATCGGCCGCTCCGGGGCCTGGCCGGGCCAGTGGAGCATCTGGGCTGCTTCGCCATCAACCGTGACCACCTCGCCCCGGAGTAGCGCTTGGATATCGCCGACCATTCCAGGGAAGTCGTTCCAGCTCAACGGCTTTTGCCCCATCGCCCTTCGACCGGTGAAGCCGGTCCCGGCTCCGATGATCACTCGGTCGGTCCCGACCAACCCAACGAGGGTGGCAATGGCCGACGCGGTGGTCATGGGGTGACGGAGCGACGGGATCAGCACGCCGGGACCCAGCCGAATCGTGTCGGTCCTCACACCGGCCAATGCGAGGGTCATCCAGCAATCAAGCTGAAGGGCGGGCGTGTCGTACACCCAGGCCGTGGTGTAGCCCAACGACTCAGCCAGAACGATGTGGTCAGGAGTCTCCGGTACGGGCGGAAAGGCGCAGCTGATCTTCATCTCCCGATAGTCTCACGCCCCGCCCGCCGGACCCAGCCCGAGTTGCTCTCCTTGCTCTAGCGGTTGTTGAGATCGTCGACAGCTTCGGCGGGTGACAGCTATGCGACTGGTGGCGCCAGGACACTATGGAGCATGGTGATGGCCTCGCCCAACCGTGATGGATCGTTGTCGATGGTCGGGGCCAGAGCGATCTCCTCCACACCGGTGTGCTCGAACGCCAGGAGCTTTTCTCGGCACTCGTCAGGAGTGCCGAACACCACGAACTCCGATACGAGCTCGTCGGTGAGGTGAGGCCGGATGACCTCGGCTGAAGCCCCCAGCAGCGGCTCGACCACATCCCAGCACCCGCTCCGACTCATCGACGACGACTGGTAGCCGGCCTGGAGCCGCCCCAGGACAATGTTGCGGGCCGCGTTAGCGGCAACGGCTGTGTCCTCGTGGACGCTGATGTGGAGATACAACACGGTTGGGTAGGGACCGCTCCTGCTTGAGTCGTTGCGGTTAAGAATGGCCATGGCCCAGTCGAGATAGGCGCAGGTGGAGAAGGCGGAGAACACGACACCACCGGCATGGTCGCGGGCCAGTGCCAACATCTGCGGTCCCTCGGCTGCCAGCCAGGTGAGGGCGTCGGTGGCGGCCGGATACTGGAGGGTGGCCTGACCGACGGTGTCGAACTGGTCGGCCCAACTGGTTTCTTCACCGGTCAGGAGGTCGGCGAGCACTGCCAGGCGATCTCGAGTCGAGCGGATCGTCGACTCAGGCATTCGCTCGGAACCCCGAAGAGCCCGAGGGCTACCAAGACCGAGCCCGGCCTCGAACCGGCGCCCGAACATCCGATGCAGAGTGGCAATCTCCATGGCCAGGGTTGTCGGGTGTCGCATCGAGAGCGACACCACACCCAGGCCAACCGACAGCGTGGTGGTGGCCCCAAGAACGGCTCCACACGAGGCGAAGCCGGCCTTGCGGTAATAGTCCTCGGTCAGCCAGAGCCGAGAGAATCCGGTGCTTTCGGCCAGCCGGGCCAGACCAACCGTTTCCTCCGGCGGGACTTGGCTGCTGAGCATGAGTGAGTAGCGGGTAGAAACGATGACTCCCTGCGGACCAGTTGGGTATGGACAGACCCTTCCGCCTAATTTACAGCCAGTGAAGCCTGCAGCCTTCAAATACCACCGTCCTGGCTCGGTCGCCGAGGCGTTGGCCATGAAGGCAGCGGCCGAGGACGCTCGCTTCCTCGCTGGCGGTCAAAGCTTGGTCCCGATGATGTCCCTTCGTTTGGCGGCCCCGTCAGATCTGATCGATCTGAACACCGTGGAAGAACTTGCCGGGATCTCCCACTCAGCCAGCCATGTTCGGATCGGGGCCATGACCCGACAGGTTGACCTGGTCAACGACGAGGCTCTCCGCCGTCAGATTCCGGCGCTGAACGCCATTGTCGACAGCGTCGGTCATCCCGGCACCCGGACCAGGGGAACCATCGGAGGCAGCCTCTGCCACGCCGACCCGTCGGCCGAGCTTCCTGCGCTGTTGCTTGCCGTCGACGCCGAGGTGGTCATCGCATCGTCGGACGGACAAACCCGCACGGTTCCCGTCAGAGACTTCTTCGGCGGCTACTTCGAGACCACCATCGGGCCTAACGAGGTTCTCACCGAGATACGCGTGCCCGTTGCCTCCCGCCGGATGGGCTTCCATGAGGTCACGCTGCGCAGCGACGAGTTCGCCATTGCTGGAGCCATCGCCAGTGCCCATCTCGACACCTCCGGCACCCTCGATTCACTCCGCGTCGTGGCGTTTGCCCTAAGCGACCGCCCACAGCGCCTACCCGAAGTCGAAACGTCGGTCATGAACGCCGCCGGCCATCCCGATTCACTTCGGGCCGCAGCCCAGCTGACCGAGCAGCTGGTCTCGCCAACCGACGAACCCCACCTGTCGGCCAACTACCGACGGCAGCTGAGTGTCGTTGTTGTCCGCCGGGCCCTTGAGGGAGCGCTCCCCACCACACTGACCACCACAGAACCGGCCACAACAGATGAGAGTCGCTAAATGAACAACCGGGCCGACACCCATCGAGTCGCGCTGACAGTCAATGGCCGCCCGATCGAGGTCAACGTCGAGACCCGCAAGACGTTGGCCGACGCGCTTCGGGAGCAATGCGGCCTGACCGGTACCAAGCTGGGCTGTGAGCAGGGCTCGTGCGGTGCCTGCACTGTCATCCACGACGGCCAGCAGATCAGGTCGTGTCTGATGTTTGCGGTGCAAGCCGAGGGCGCCGACGTCTGGACCATCGAAGGACTAAGCCACCGGGCTGACGATGGGCAACCGTCGGAGGCTCCGTTGCCCAAACTGCCGGAACTGGCCTGTGCTTTCAAGCGAAACCACGGGCTCCAGTGCGGGTTCTGTACCCCCGGCATGCTGATCGCCGGCGCGGCGTTGGGACATGGGGCAGAGAACGGCCTCGATGATGAACAAATCAGAGACGGGCTGTCCGGCAACATTTGCCGCTGCACCGGCTACCAGGGAATCGTCCAGTCCATCGCCGAGACGTTCAGCACCGATACCGAGGTCGACCGGTGAGCACCCATTCCGATGATCCTCGCCGGATACCCCGAGCCGAAGACGACGGTCTGCTCGATGGTTCCCGCACCTTCATCGACGACCTGGAGCCACGGGGAACCCTGCATCTGGCCATGGTGCGTAGCCCTGTCGCTCATGCCCGAATTCTTTCCGTCGACACGGCCGACGCTCTCTCGATGCCCGGTGTTCATGCCGTCCTGACCGGTGACGACATCGCCCGACACTCGGCACCCACACCCATCGGCTGGAATCACATCCCGGGGCAACGTCAGAGCGGCAGCCTGGCCATGGCCACCGACAAAGCTCGTTATGTCGGCCACATCATCGCCGCCGTCGTGGCCGACGACAGGGCCGCGGCCGAAGACGCCGCCGAGGCAGTCGACATCGGCTACGACGTTCTGCCCGCGGTCATGAACATCGATCAGGCCCGAAAGGCCGACGCTCCCCTCATCCACGACTCCTGGCCGGACAATGTGCTGGCCATCGAAGAGCACAGCTCTGGTGAAGGACGGGACGCCCTTCGTTCCGCCAGCGCTGTCGTCGATCTAGATCTTCGCATCGGGAGAGCGTTTGGCTGCCCCTTGGAGACCAGGGGTGTCATCGCCGACTGGGGACTGGCCAGTAAACGTGCCGGCCAACGTTCTGGCTCGGTCGGACGACTGGTCGTCGACCTCAACTCGCAGTCCCCCAACCGGGTCCGAGAGATGCTGGCTGAGGTACTGGACATCAGCATCTCGGACATTCTCATCCGGGTCCCAGCCATCGGTGGCGGTTTCGGCTCCAAGGCCAACTACTACGGCGAGGAAATCATCACCGCCATCGCCTCCAAGGTGTGCGGGCGACCCATCAAGTACATCGAGGATCGATCCGAGAGCTTCGTGGCAACCTCCCATGCTCGGGAGGCGCAAATGTCGGTGTCTATTGGCGCCGACGACAACGGAACAGTTATTGCCTTCCGCAACGACGTCGTTGGCGTGATGGGTGGCGAAGTCAGCAGCGTCGGCATGGGACCGGTTTGGGTCTCGACCAGAGCTGGCATCGGCTCCTATGTGGTGCCACATGCCGACATCACCACCACCGGCGTCATGACCAATCGGACACCCTTCGGCTCGTTCCGAGGCTGGGGCAGTCCTATCGCCAACTTCGGTATCGAACGGGCCATCGATGCACTGGCCGAAGAACTGGCCGTCGACCCGGTCGAACTCCGCCTCCAGAACATGGTTCGGCCCGAGCAGATGCCGTTCCCGAACGGATTGGGTTGGCGCCTCGACAGCGGCGACTACCCCGAGGCGTTGCGTCGGGCCCGAGCCTCCGTGACCGAGGCTGGCTGGTTTGAAGAGGCCGAGGCAGCGCGTGCCGATGGTCGCTTTGTCGGTGTTGGTTTCGCCAACTTTGTGGAGGCCACCGGCGTCGGCAACAGTCGCAAGATGGGAGCTCTCCCCATGGAGCAGGGCGGCTTCGACGAGGCCGTCGTTCGGATGGATTCCACCGGCACTGTTCAGGTATTCACCGGTCAGACCGCCATGGGTCAGGGCATCGAAACCACGCTGGCCCAGGTCTGCGCCCGGGCTCTCGGGGCCTCGATTGACGACGTCCGGGTGCTGTTTGGCGACACCGACAGTTGTCCCTACACCGGCTACGGCACCGGCGGTTGCCGAACAGCACCGGTCGCCGGCTCATCGGTGATGCTGGCCAGTCAGGATCTTCGAAACCAGGTGCTCGATGTCGCCTCATCGCTGCTCGACGTACCGGCGACTCAACTCACAGTGGCCGACAGCAAAGTGTCGGTCAACGCATCTTCTGACTCTGAGGCCAAAAGCGTCAGCTTTGCCGACATCGGCATGGCGGCCTACCGCAAACTGAACCACCTCCCCGAACATCACAGCCCGACGCTTCACGCCCGGGCCGTCTGGGACCCGATCGATCGAACCATTGGCTACGGCAGCATCGTGGTGATGGTCGACGTGTGCGCCGACACCGGCATTGCCAAGGTGCTCCGGTTCCACGCGGTCGACGATTGCGGCTACGTGGTCAACCCAGCCATCGTTGACGGACAGGTCATGGGCGCCTTCGTCCAGGTGCTGGGTTCGAGCCTGATGGAAGAGATGCGTTACGACGACGGAGGCAATCCGGTCACCACCTCGTTCAAGGACTATCTGGTTCCGCTGGCGGCCGACGTGCCCACCATGTCAATCGATCATATGGAAACCCTGCCGCCCGATGTGCCGTCGGGCTCCAAAGGGGTTGGTGAAGCGGGCACCATCGCCGCCATGTCCGCCATCGCCCAAGCAGTCGAAAACGCCCTGCCCGGTGGGTACGGCTGGATCCGCTCTCTACCGCTACGCCCCGAGCAACTGCTTGCTCGCATCAACCGCGCTGCTAACTCCGAGGTCACCCGATGATTGCTGTGCAAAGCACGCTGGCCGACCTTCGTGCCGCAGTCGCTGCTGGCCAGATCACCACCGCGGAGATCGCCCAGCACTACTGGGACCGGGCCTCGCTACTCAACGATCGGCTGAACGCCTTTTCGTGGCTGGACCCCGACTATCTAGAGCGGGTGGCTGGCGGGCCATCCGATGCGCTCCCCGTAGGGGTCAAAGATGTTCAGGCAGTTGCCGGGCAACCGAATACCAAGAGCTCCTTCCTGGTCTCCGACGAGCCCCTGTCTGAGAGTTCGGTCTTCATCGAGCGGATCCTGGCCGCCGGCTTCCAACCCATGGGGCGCACGGCATCGTCAGAGTTGGCGGCGGCTCTCACCACCGAGAGCGTGAAGCACGGCATCACCAAGAATCCATGGCATCCGGAGGCCACGGCATCAGGTTCGAGCGGAGGATCTGCGGCAGCCGTGGCGGCCGGGATGGTGCCGGTGGCCACAGGCACCGATGGTGCCGGTTCGATCCGTCTTCCTGCTGTGGCCTGCAACCTGGTCGGCCTCAAGGTAACCAGGGGTCTCCTTCCCCAGCGGACCGGTCCATGGGACTGGTCGTCGGTCGATGGTTTCCTCACCCGCACCGTTGCCGACACCGCCAGCATGATCGAGCTGGTTGATGCACCCGACCTCGAAGCGTGGATGCCATCGCGGCCCGATACCCGCCCGTCGCTCTCGTCTCAACTGACCGAGCCGGTGGCTCCGTTGCGGGTCGGCGTGCTGCGGACTCCCCCCAATGGGGCCGTGGTCAACGATCCTCAGGGAGCGGCGTTGGACGAGGTCGCAGCGTTTCTGGCCGCGGCCGGTCACACGCTGGTCGAGGTTGACCCCGATCATCTACAGATCGAGGGCATCAACGGCTACCGCAGCGTGGTTGCTCCCGGTTGGAGCCACCTTCTCGACTACGACCTCACCCAACCAGCCCATCCGTCGGTCGTCTCGCGCCTCGGGGCTGTCGATGGCAAGACGGTGCCGGAGTTCGTACGGGCCGTCGCTGACCTCCGCACCGGGGTCCGGGCCGTCGTTCGCCGCTGGCTCACCGATTTCGATGTCCTGCTCACCCCGCTCACCGGGTGTGCGTTCCCCGACCACGGTGTACAGATGGACGAGACCGCTGCCCCGCTCGACGCCCGGCCGGTCTCCGATGCCATCAAAGGGTTCGTCGACTGGGTCAACGTCATCGGCCTTCCGGCCATCGGGTTACCCACCCACACTGACCAACGGGGCGTGCCGTTCGGGGTCCAACTCATTGGCGGTGCATTCACCGAAGGTCTACTGCTGCGGATGGGTGCGCTCCTCGAAGATCATCACCGCTGGCACGAACGCCCCTTGCCTGAAGATCTGCGCTGAGCATGACCCCAGACTCCTCTGATCCCGAAACCCAAAGGATGCCTCCCGTGCAACGACCAACGACCACCACCCTGGACCACGACACACTCGAAATTCTGAGAGTTCACAAGCAATGGTGGAAAGCCAACGTTGGCCTCGATTTCGAGGCCATGCAGGAGTGCTTCCCTTCGGGCAATGCCTTCTCGATGTTCAATCGCAACGGGTTCACC
>CALHBU010000138.1 GCA_937930655.1 uncultured Acidimicrobiales bacterium
CCGAAGCCTGAAGGGTCAACAGGTGGCCGAACTCGTGGATGAGTACGTAGTCGATGTCTTTGTCGGACAGGTCGGAAGGAGCCATGCCCAAGATCCACTTGGTCGGGTCCGAATCGTCGGGGTAGACGTAGCCGCCAGCTTCGTCGGAGTCGTCCAGCTCGAATCCGGAGACCATCTGTCGCTGGTCGGCCGGGATGAGAGCGACAAAGCGGCCCCATACTCGCTGGGCCTCAACCTTCACCTCTTCGGAGGCAGGACCGGAGAGATCAATGTTGTCACCGTCGACGGCGAACGTGCCTTCCGGGGTGTCCCAGTCGTCGAAGGAGTCTTGGGTTGAGTCATCGTCAAAGTACGAGTCGTCCTCGAACGAGCCATCGTCGTCCCGCTCAATGGAGAACTTGAGACCCAGGCCCTCCAGAGCCTTGTGAAGTTCGCCCACGGTGACATCGGCCAAGTCGGAAGCATCGAACTCGGCTCGGGAATCGACTGCCGTCTGCCTCGGTGCCATTGGCGGTGCGCTTGCCTCGTCAGCAGCGCCGCCAACCACGGGGGCCGCTACTGCTCCGAGAGCGACGGCTGCGGCCAGGGTTGCGCCCTTGACCATCTTCAGTCGCTTGCTGGGCGTTGGGGCCGGATCGGGGGTGTTGGTGATCTCTTCGTACTGGTTCATGACTGCTCCTTGGTTGGTTGCTGCGTGAGTTGGTATTGCTCAGAACACTGACGAGGCGCAGCTAAGAGACACCCAAGAAATCCAAAGAGAACGCAAAGAAGGGTCGGTTCAGGAACGAGCACAAGCGTGCGATCATGAAGAGGTCATGCGAGTCCTGATCGTCGAAGACGAACCACTGATCGCCCGAGCTCTCAAGGAGGGTTTGGAGGCCGAGGGGTATGCCGTCGACCACGCTAATAGAGGTGACGACGGGCTTTGGATGGCTACCGAAAACAGCTACGACGCCATCATCCTCGATCTCATGTTGCCGGGGATGAACGGTTTCGTTGTCTGTCGCACACTGCGAGAACAGGGAAACACCACTCCGGTCATGATGTTGACCGCGAAGGACGGCGACTTCGATCAGGCCGAAGGCCTCGACACCGGCGCCGACGACTACGTGACCAAGCCGTTTTCCCTTGTTGTTGTGACCGCCCGTTTGCGGGCGCTCATCCGGCGAGGACCCGCAGAGCGACCAGCGGTACTGAAAGCCGGCGATCTGTCACTCGATCCGGCTGAGCGGGTCTGTCATCGTGGCGCCGAGGAGATCGAGCTCACGCCGCGAGAGTTCGGATTGCTCCGCTATCTGATGCATCGCCGGGGCGAGTCGGTCTCGAAGCGAGACCTTCTGAGCCACGTCTGGTCCGATGACCAGCTCGATGACAGCGTTGTCCAGGTGTACGTCGGTTACCTCCGACGCAAGATCGACGAGCCGTACGGGCGTCAGGCCATCGAGACGGTACGGGGCCACGGTTATCGGCTTGACCCGGAGGGTGGATGACCAGGCGTTCGCTACGCACTCGGCTGGCCATTCTGATCACCGTCATCGTGACCGTGGTGACTGCGGTGGCCAGCGTGCTCATCGGTGTTCAGCGGTGGCGTGAGGAAGAGAGCCGCGTGATTGATGCCTCGAACCTGGCGGCGTTTCAGATTGCCGACAGCCCGAACCCAACCTCGGTGGCAGCTGTTTCGCCGGCGGTTGGAACCCGCCCCTTTGCCGTGATCTATGACGAGAACGCAGGTGAGCTGCACCGAATCGGAGAAGTCCCCGCTGCTCTCGAGGCCGAGCTGCGAGATGAGGTCTGGAACTTCGTCACTGAAGAAGACACCGCCGTCAACGTTGAGATCGAAGACTTCGACGTAGCGGTGAGCGGGGTGTTGTGCGCCGACCCCGCCGACTGCGACACGGTGATCGTCGGCCTCCACCGTGAGACGTTGTTGGAGAACGTGCGCCGTCGATGGCTGTGGTGGCTGGTGCCGTCAGTCGTTGTTGGCGGCGCAGCCTGGCTCATCACCCGCTGGCTGGTCGGTCGCTCCCTACGGCCGGTCGATCAGATGCGAGCAGAGCTCGACGACATAACGGCAACCGACCTTGATCGGCGGGTCTCGGTACCTGGAGCCGAGGATGAACTGGGGCGTCTCGGGCGATCGATGAACAAGACAATCGAGCGCCTCGGCGAGTCGGTTGAAGCCAATGAGCGGTTCGTCGCTGATGCCGCCCATGAGCTGCGGAGCCCGCTGGCCGGGGTTCGGGCTGCTCTCGAAGTGGAGTCTGGCCGGTCGCCGTCGGGTCTTCTCGACGACAGCATGGTGGAGCTCGATCGGGCTGGGCGCCTCATCGACGACCTCCTTACGTTGGCCCGAAGAAGTGGCGCTCCGCCCCAGCGCTCCGACGTCGATCTCGACGATGTCGTCGGTCAAGTGGTGGCGTCGGCCGTTTCCCGGTTTCCCGAGGTCGAGATCCTCAGCGACCTCTTGCCAGTGAGGATTGTGAGCAACGCCGACCAGGTTCGTCGTGTCGTCGGCAACCTGATCGAGAACGGCTGCCGCTATGGCCGGGGTCGGGTCCGAGTCACCTTGCAGCCGCGCCCTGCCGGCGCGGTGGTGGTCGTAGAAGACGATGGCCCCGGGATCCCGGAGGCGAAGCGGCAGGAGGTGTTCGAACGTTTCGCTCGTCTCGATGAGTCGCGAGCCCGCGCCACCGGCGGATCAGGCCTGGGGCTGGCGATCGTCAAAGAGCTGGCGTTCGATCTTGGTGCAACGGTGCACATCACCGACAGCGAGCTTGGGGGCGCGGCGTTTGTGGTGGAGCTGGCTTGATCAGAAGTCGACGCCCACCGCGTCGCACAGAAACGACACGAAATCCCGTCCCATCAGGCAACGTTCTTCGAACACATCCATGAAGTCGGCCCTGGTCACCTGGCCCTGGGTGAGCTTGGTTCGGGCCATGAATGACTTGCGCTTGAGATCGGGCAACAGCGGGTCATCGGCGTCGAAACCCTTCGGCGGCCGAACCAGCGAATCCCCGCCCAACTCAAACTGGTCGGCAAACGGTGCGGTGGTGGTGACCCTGACCCAGTCGTCTCGGTTCTCGCCAATGTGATGACGGATCTGATGAGCCACTTTTGGCTCCGGACTCCACAGTCCCATCGCCATGAAACAGGCCCGGGGCTGGAGATGAAGGTAGAAGCCGGGGGAGTGGGCATCTTTGGCCCGCTCATGGCGGAAATGCAGACCGGTGTTGGTCTTGTAGGGGGTTTTGTCCTTGCCAAAGCGGGTGTCTCGCTGGATGCGAAAGAGAGAGCCTCCGACGGCTCGGGCATTAGCTTCGAAGTGCGGACTGATCTTTGTCAGCCGAGGACCAAAGGCCTCAATGAAGTCGAGCGCCGGTTCCTTTATGGCTGCGTCGTAACGGCTCTTGTTCTCGTGAAACCACGGACGTTCGTTGTTGTCGGCCAGGTCCGAGAGGAAGGCGAACAACTCCGGGCGGAAGCGGGGTGCGCTCATGACGAGAGCATGCCAGCTGGAAGTCGCTAGGAGGAAGGGGTTTGTGCAAACAGAACCAGAAGATCGGCCATGCTCAAGCCCCTGGCCTCGACCGACAGCCAGTACTCGACCTCTGTGGCAGTCGGAGCCCGACCAAGAAGGTTCTGATGAAGAAGCTCGATGACCTGGCGGGGGACGGGGTGGGTTCCGAACTGGTCCGTGAACTCATCGGTGCTGGTGAAGCTGGCTGCCACATCTGCCAGCGACTGGCCGCCGGCCAGTTGTTCCGCCCAGTGGTTGAAGCCGGCGGCGTCGGGCTCTCGTCCGAAGGCGGCGACGTAGAGGCGGTGAATGACTAGCTCGTCAGTGTTGGCCAGCGAGGTCGTTGAAGCGTCGGTGGCAGGGGGCGAGGAGGTGGTTGTGCGTTGCGGTTCGACGGCAAGGGCCAGGGCGGCTGCCGGCTGGGCGTCGGTGGTCGAGGGTGAACCGCCGCTCGCAACCATCAACCCACCGATCACGACAACAACACCGATTGTCACGGCAAGGAACGGTTTGAACGGATCGCGGGCATCGTTGGGTGGGGCCGTTTCGGTCGACTGGGATGCGGCCGACGCCTTCGGTTCTTCTGAGCGAGGACTGTTGAGTTCCGCCCAGCTGTTGGTCATGAACTGAACTACGGCAGGTGAGGCCGAGAAGTTGACCGGGCGGGAACTTCTACTCACTGCTGGTCGCATGGGAGGATTGCCAGGCGATCCGGCCCAAGTAGGGGAGAAAAACAGTGGACTTCGATTACAGCCCAAAGGTGCTCGAGGCACAGGAGCAACTACACGCCTTCATGGATGAACATGTGTTTCCGCGGGAGCGGGAGCACCACGACTTCGTCATGGACCCGGCCAATCTCTGGAAACAACCGCCGGTTGTCGAGGATCTGAAAGTCAAGGCCAAAGAGGCGGGAATCTGGAACTGGTTCCTTCCTGCCGAGTACGGCGAATGGAGCCCTGGCTTCACCAACCTGGAGTTCGCCCCGTTGGCCGAGATTATGGGACGCCAGCCCTGGTCGTTCGAAGTCTTCAACTGCTCGGCCCCCGATCGAGGAAACATGGAAGTCTTGGCCAAGTTCGGTTCTGCCGAACAGCAAGACCAGTGGCTGCGGCCCTTACTGGCCGGTGAGATTCGCTCGACCTATGCCATGACCGAGCCTCAGGTGGCGTCGTCGGACGCCACCAACATGCAGCTCACCATCGAGCGTGATGGCGACGAGTACGTGTTGAACGGCCGGAAGTGGTGGAGCAGCAACATCATGCACCCCCACAACGAGGTGCTCATCACCATGGGCGTGACCGACCCCAAGGCGCCTCGCCACCAGCAGCACTCGATGGTGCTCGTGCCCCGAGATTCCAAAGGGCTCGAAGTTGTGCGGGCGGTCGAAGTCTTCGGCAACTACCACTCGCCGGCTGGCCATGGAGAACTTCAATACACCGATGTTCGGGTGCCGGTCGAGAACATCATTCTGGGCGAAGGGCAAGGCTTCACCATTGCCCAGGGTCGGCTGGGGCCGGGGCGGTTCCAGTACGCGATGACCAACGTCGGCATGGCTCAACGCATGCTCGAACTCATGTGTGCTCGGGCCGACGACCGAGAGCCTTTCGGCCGCAAGATCAGCGAGAACTCCTCGGTTCGCCAGGACATCGCCCGTGCCCGTTGCAACATCGAACAGGCTCGACTGCTGGTGTTGAAGGCAGCGGCCGAGATGGACAAAGCCGGGGCCAAGGGTGCCCGTGACTACATCTCGATGGTGAAGATCGTCGGCCCCAAGCTGGCCCACGATGTGGCCGAGCGGGCTATGCAGATCTTTGGTGGCAAGGGTGTCAGTGGCGACACTCCTATCGCCGAGATG
>CALHBU010000139.1 GCA_937930655.1 uncultured Acidimicrobiales bacterium
CACCTGTTGGATCAGGTCTGGGGCCCGACCTTCGATGGCGGCACCAACGTTGTCGAGGTCTACATCGGCTATCTCCGCCGCAAGATCGATGGGGCGCCCAACCCTCCCCGCATCGAGACCGTGCACGGTCACGGCTACCGGTTGGCGCCATGAAGCGATTCTCTTTGCGGGTGAGAGTCACCGCCTTGGTGGTTGGCGTCTCTGCCCTTGCTGTCCTTTTTGTTGCCGGGATCGGCGGCGTCTCATCGGTCGACAGCGACATCGCCGCCACCACGCTCGGTTCGACCGCTGAAGCACTTAACGAAACCGATCTCCAGATGGCCGACTACGTGGAGAATTTGCAGCTACGAATCGAGGACTGGACCGCTCAAGCCGACGACGGTGATCACTTCACCGAATGGGACGACGACCTTCCTGGGCTCAGAGTTAGCGTCCTCGATGAGGAAGGAACGAGACGCCTCACCGAACTTGACCCTGCAGCCTCGATCTCGCCCAGCCATCGCTGCCGGGCCTCCAACGGGAACATTGATTGCGGCCCAGCCAGCCCGTTCGAAGAGAGCGTCCCACGCTGGGCGTCGAGACTCATGGAGCAACGACTCAATGAGGTGCCACCCGAAGTACCCGTTGTTCTCTACGGCTTTGTCGTCGAGGGCGAGAATGGCGAGCAACGCATGGTTCAGTTGGAGACCGACATCTTCGCGGCCAACGAGGTCGAGATAAGCAGCGGAATCGAGGACCTGGCCCTCGTCGTTCTCCCACTGCTCCTGGTCCTGCTGGGAGGCATCACGTGGTTCTCACTCGGTCGGGCCCTCTCCCCTGTCGAGTTCATGACCAGCCAGGTCGACCAAATCGGCGCCGAAAACCTCGATCAGCGGGTGCCCGTCCCGGAAGCTGATGACGAGATCCAGCATCTGGCCGAGACCATGAACCGGATGCTGGACCGGCTCCAGTACGCCAGTGAGAGCCAGCGGCAGTTCATCTCCGATGCCTCCCACGAGCTGCGGAGCCCAATCACGGCCACCGGGGCCACCCTGGAGGTCGCCCGCTCGAACCCTGACAATGCCGACTGGGAACAGGTGGCGTCTGTTGTCGAAGAGGAGAACAACCGGCTGGCCTCCCTGGTCGACGATCTCCTCCTTCTGGCCCGGCTGGACGAGGAACACCCGCCAAATGGGACCACCAACGGAGCGTGGGCCGTTGACCTGGAAGAACTCTGCCTGACCGAGGCCCACCGGCCCCATCCGGTCGACGTGCATGTCCGGGTCGTTTCTCCGGCCAGGGTCATGGGCAACCAGAACACACTGGCCCGGGTCATTCGCAACCTGGTCGACAACGCGGCCGCTCATGCCGAGACATCGGTGCTGATCGAGATCGACGGCTCGGGCCAGGATTCCATTGGCGGCATGGCGACCGTCCGAATACTCGACGACGGCCCCGGCGTGCCGCCCCATCTGGCCGATCAGATCTTCGAGCGTTTCGTCAGAGTCGACGAGTCCCGGGTCCGAAATGGAACCGGCGGGGCCGGGCTGGGCCTGGCCATCGCTCGCCGAATCGCCGAAGGTCACGGCGGAACGGTCGAACTGGACGGCTCCTCGGCAACAGGGGCGTGCTTCGTGTTACGGCTCCCCGTCGCCGATCACGCCAGCCTCGGCTAGCCGTTTTGGGCTCAGCCCAGCTCTTGCTCGAGTGACTCATGGGTCGGCGACGCCAGATCCTGGGCCCGAACCCAGCCGCACTCAGCAGTGGCACCAGTCTGGCTGCCGGGCACGCTGACCATCACCCAGGGGCGGCCATCGATGTAGCGAACCTGGCCGTTGCGCATCACGTTCACGCCCAAATTCGATGCGACCCGCATGACCAGCTCGCCGTCAACTCCGGGTGTCGAGACGACGTTGACGTTGTAGATGTTGTCGACGCCCTTCCGGCGGCCATCGGTGTCGGCCCCCATGCACTCCTCGGTTGGTGCGTCAGTCTGGGTCGTATAGCCGACCGACCGCAATGCCTGTCGCTCGGCTGGTGTGAGCCCCACGTCCATCCCCGGCACGGTTGCCGTCGGCACGTTGTCGGTCGGTAGTGCAACCTCGAAGTAGCCCTCGGTTGCGTTCCACCAGGCAATCAGATCGAACTCGACCGATGGGCAGCAGCGGGCGTCGTTGGTGGCCCAGACATAGCCGGTGAGGATCAAGGCGCCCTCGATCGTGGCCTCTCGGACAACGGTGGCCCTTCGTTCTTCGGTGTACATCTCGCCAAGGAACGCCACGCCGGGAATCTGCCCCTGCAGAGCGCCGTTTTCGTCGAACACGAACTGGTGTCGGCTCCATACTGCGCCCGATGTGCACAGCACCTCGACGAGCAATTCGTTTGTTCCGTCCCGATCGGTATCGACGGCAAGTTGGTTGGCGATCTGTGCGTATTGCCCCGACTCAGACTCTGGGTGGTGGCCACCCACGTACTGTGATGGTCCGAGGTCACAGGTTGCCGGGATCATCGCCTCGGATGCAAGGTCGAAGAGCGCCTCATCCGGTGAGGCCGTAGTGGTCGAAGTGGCCGCCGGAGGGATCGAGGAGCGGCCCGACGAGGGGGTTTGGGGAACGCTCGAGACCTCGGCCGAGGGCACTGAGGAGCCCCACGCCCCGTCAAGGTCGGCTGAAATGAGGCCGCCAACAAACACGGCGAGCGAGAGGAAGATGAGGCGGGACACGGCAGGCAAGCTAGCCACAGATCTGTCTCGGGTACACGGGATGAACAGCTCAGAGGGGTAGGGCAGGAGTACCTATGCCGGCCGAGGGTAGATCCGACCTACGGTCTGCATCGGCGAAATCGATAAATGGCGGAAACAGCTCTGGGAGAGCCGTGTCCCTTCTTGAACGTCCTTTGTCCCCTGAAGTTCTGACCGAAGTACTTACCGAATCACAACTCACGCTCATCGGTCACTTCGAGGACCGTCCGGCCGAGCTGTGTTCAGCCGGTGAGTTCCTCGTCCTGCGACGAGGCAACGCCGAACTGGCTGGCTACTGGGCCCACACCACCTTCGAGCGAGTAGGGCCGAGCCCGGACAAGCGTGGCATGAAGCGCCTCGTCTTCGTCGGTCCCGACGAGAGCAACCCGCTCAACCGCATTGTGTTCGATACCGCTCCCGGCAAGAAGCTCGATCACTTCCTGGCAATGCACGCCCCCGAGGTTGTGAGCGACGCCCGGCCGTCCGGTCAGTCGCTCTTTGGCACAACGGCCCAAGCTGAGGTTCATACGCCCGACGTCGTGGTCGACGAGGGCGACCTCGAGATCGAGGCTCTGATTGCCTCGGCCACCGCTCGCCCCAAAGCAACCACAGTCAAGACTGTCGAAGCTCGCCTGATCGATATCGCCAGCCTGTTCGCAGGCTTGCTTACTGTTTGGAACCTGGGCCGAACCACTGCGTTCTTCCTCGGCTCGGGTGAACGTTGGCAGCAGGGCGATCCCGGCCACTTCTACCTGACGGCGGCCGGTTGGATGGTCATTGGCGGCCTTCTTGTTCTTTGCCTCGAGGCCATTCGACGACTCGATACTGATCTCGAGCCGAGTGCTCTCGGATCATGGCTGGGTTCGTCCGACATGCTGGTGCAACTGCTGCGGATGGTGTCCTACGGGGGCGGGGTCGCCATCGGCTGGCACCTCTATTTGGCGCTCGCTGCGTCGGTCCAAACATCGGACGGCTTCGACTACGGACTCTTCACCTCTGGTCCGTGGAGTCTTTCTGTTCTGCCTCTCGCCGGTCTGTCAGTCATCGCTTTTCTCCTCGCCTCGCTACTGGAAAGAGCTCAACCGTGTCGCAAGTAACGAACGATGAAGAGTTCCGGCAACTGCTGGAAGAGCTCACAAAAGGTTCAACCTGTTCGCTCTGTGCGACGCCCCGCGACGACGATGACCTGCTTTGTGCCAGCTGTGGGTCGGTTTTCGTCGATCGAGCCACTGGCCGCTGCAAGCAACACGGATTGGCCCTGCCGCCCGACTCGGAATGCCCGGGCTGTGGCGAACAGGCCCCTCCCCTGGCTTCCTAGTAATACGAGAACTCAGCAGTCGTACTCGAGACGGAACGCACGGTCTCCAACGATCGAGGTAAAGGTCTCGAACAGGATTTCCTCATCGTCAGGATTGATGACCTGAATGGTCGTACCTGACACCGTGCCATCGGACGTCAGTAGATAGAGAAAGCCCTCGTTCTCGGCTCGCCACCTGCCTTCACCCATCTGGCACGCCGACAGTCGAATCTCGAGATCTTTCGCCGGTTCGGTACCGTGGTACTCCAGCTCACCACTCATCGTTTCGCACAGAAGGATGTCGAAGCGGTTGGTCGATCCGCCGAACACGATGGACCCACCGGGCGAACACGATGCGGCGCCCAGGGTTTGTCGCGGCTCAGGCTCGTCCACGCCCAGCAGCTCGTAGCGGGCCCGGGCCAGACTGAACCCGAGGTCTGAACCGTTTCGGCACGTCACACCGGTGCGCTCGCTGAGACAGGAGAACTCGCCAACAGTCACCGACGAGCCATAGTCGAGCGTCTCGGCCGGTATGCCAAAGCTCGTGTCCCCGGCGCAGAGGAAGCCCACCTCATCGGTGGTCACATACAACGCATTGTCCGAGTCCAGGTCACACGATGGCTGGGCCGGTGCGGTCCATGTCCGTTCGATGATCTCGCAGGTGGCAGCCGCCGTGGACACCACACAGAGGATGTTGCCGCTCGGCATCAGGAACACCTCCGTCTCGGTTCCGGTGGGCGGCTCCGACGTGGCGGTGCCATCGGTGGTGTTGGACGAGCCGGGCGGCCGGGGTGTTGCCACCTCGGCTTCGGTGGTTGGCGAGCCTTCGGGGGGTGTGGTCTCGGTATTGGCCGTCTCGGAGGAGGATGGCTGGGCCTCTGATGTGGTTGCGGTGGACTCCGTCGGCGTCGCCACATCGCTGCCTTCTGGCCGAAGAACGGCGAACAGTACGCCTCCGGCGATCGCCAGCACCAGCAGTACGGGAATGAGCACGAGCCACCCACGGCTTTTTGGCTCGTCGGCGGGCGGCGGCGCGTGCACAGTGGTTGGCTGGACAGCCGGTTGGACAGTGGTCGGCTGGACAGCCGGTTGGACAGTGGTCGGCTGGACGGCCGGTTGGACAGTGGTCGGCTGGACGGCCGGTTGGACCGTTGGCTGCGCCGGAGTCGTTGGCACCGTCTGGTGGGGCGGTGGAGAGGCGGGGACTGGTGGCTCGTTTGGGATGGCCGAACTGGTTTGGATAGCCGGCTCCGGCGCTGGACGAGGCGTCGACTCGATGGGCAGGACCGAGCCGTCAAAGGCAATGGTTGGCGGGCCGACACTCGCAACCGGGCCGGTGTTCGCCACTTTCCCGCCGATAGGCGCCTGACCGGCAGCTGCGGCCGACAGCTGCGAGCGGAACTGGCTCATGCTCGCTTGGCGATCCTCGGGTCGTTTGGCCATGGCCTGCTTGATCACCGCATCGACCGGGGCCGAGACACCGAAGGGCTCGAGACTGGCCGGGGCATCGGTCAGCACCCTCCGGACAAGTCCGCCAAGGCCTTCCTCATCGGGGCGCACAAAGGCTGGCGAACCGCTGACCAGTTGATGAAACGTCGAAGCCAGCGAGTAGATGTCGACGGCATCGGTCGGCTTGACCCCATCGAGGGTCTCCGGGGCGCAGTGGGCCAGCGTTGCCGAGGCGACACCGGTGGTGGTGGCTCCGCTCGAGACCGAGGCGATGCCGAAGTCAGTCAGCTTCGGTATGCCGTACTCATCGATCAGGATGTTCTCGGGCTTGATGTCGCGGTGTCGGATGCCGAGTCGGTGAGCAGCCTCGACCGCTCCCGCCACTGCTTCGACGTGGCGAATGGCTTCGGTAACGGCCAAAGGGCCAGATGCTGCCAGACGGTCGGAGAAGGCACCACCGCTCTCGTACTCGAGCACCATGTAGGCCTCGCCGTCCGGCGAGTAACCCGACTCAAAGACCGGAACCACGTTGGGGTGGTTGGCCAGCTGGCCGATGGCCTGGCGCTCCCGGTCGAATCGCCGCTGCTCATCACCGTCAAGTCGGCCGTTAATGACCTTGATGGCGACGTTGCGATTGTGCCTGGTATCAAAAGCACGATGGACCGTGGCGAAGCCGCCCCGGCCAATCGTTTCTTGAATCTCATAGCCATCGAGCCCGTCGGCGTTGATCGGCATTGGTTCCTCCGTGGAGGAAGGCTAGTCAGGCGGCGATGAGCGAAGAGTGCACCCTCCGCCGCCCGTGTTCTCAGTTGCTCTCGATCTTCTTCAGCAAGAGTGTGCCGATCAGAACGGTCCCGACCGCGTAGCCGCCGAATATCAAGGCGTTCTCGGTGGCCGAGAACATGAGCTCGCTGTCTACCGGTGAATCACCGGTAGACACGTTGACCATTGCGTTGCCGGCCCGAAAGGGCATGAACCGGGCATAGCGCTCGTTGACGAAGGCGCCGATCAGGCTTTCTGCCACCAACCACCACACAAGAAGTCCGGAGATTGCGGCCGCGCTGTGGCGAGCAATCATGCCAAGGCCCAGTCCGAGGACCGAGGCCAGCACCGTAAACAAGACGGCCCGGCCTATCACTCCATCGAGGCCAGCCGTCGAGCCGAAGTCGATGCCACCAGCCAGGGAGCCGACGATTCCGGCGGCCATGCTGAGGACGGCGAGTAAGGCACCAACGATGGCGGCCATGACGGTCTTGGAAAAAGCAATGACCGCTCGCGCTGGCTGAGCAGTGAGAAGAGGCGAGAGGGTCCCGTGCTGGGCCTCGGAGCTGAACATCAGGATTCCCACCACGGCGGCAAACACCGAGGTGAAGATGCCGGGGAAGCTGAACAGTTCGGTCGCGGTGAAAATCTCGTCACGGACATACCGGGCGATAGCCCAGGTGGCCAGGCCACTGAGAGCAACGACCAGCACGGAGATGGCGGCCGTCGATCGGAGCGAGGTGACTTTGATCCATTCGCCCCGCAGGACGCCGGGGATGGATCGAACGGAGTCGCTGGTCGAGCGGGTTCCCGGGGTGGTGAGTTCGATTGGGTGGTTCGGAGAGTGTGTTTGGGTGGCTACGGCAGTCATTGGGCTGTTCTTTCGTTGGTGGGGAGGATGGGTTTGGGATGGTTGTCAGTGGGCCGAGAACTCGGCGGATGCGCTTGTCATGTCGATGAGGTTGTCCTCGAGTGAGCGACTGGTCTCGCTCAACCCGGTGACCTGAATGCCATTGGCGAAAGCCAGGCTGGCAACCTCGTCCTTGGACAGGCCTCGTACAACGAATCGATCGTCGTTGGCTTCGACGTCAATTGCCGGGTTTGTTTGCTGGGCCGCCTCGAGGACGCCAGCCATCTCAACCACATGGCGAACCTCGACAACGACAGCTTTCTCGCTATTGTTCTCGATGGAGGCGAGTGAGTCGTTGGCCAGCAGTCGCCCGCCACCGATGACGACTAGGTCGTCGGCGAACTGGCTGAGTTCACTGATCAGATGGCTGGAGATGAAGACCGTGCCACCGTTGTCAGCGAAGGCGCGTAGCTCGTTGCGGAGCCATCTGATTCCGTCGGGGTCAAGTCCGTTGGCCGGCTCGTCAAGTAGCAGCACCTCGGGGTTGCCGAGCATCGCACCAGCCAATGCCAGCCGCTGCTTCATCCCGAGTGAGAACTTTCCGGCCCGCATCTTGGCCGCCGTTTCGAGTCCAACCGATGCCAGGACTTCATCAACCCTGCTCATCGGAATGTTGCTGATGGCAGCAGTAGCTCGCAAGTGGTTGCGAGCGCTGCGTCCAGGATGCATGCACTTGGCATCGAGCACCGAGCCCACCAGGCGGGCCGGGTTGGCCAGGTCTTGGTACCGGGTGCCCGCATAACGGACTTCGCCCTGGTCAGGGTGGGTGAGGCCGACCATCATCCGCATGGTGGTGGACTTCCCTGCACCGTTTGGCCCCACAAAGCCGGTCACCCGGCCGCTGGCCACCTCGAATGAAACATCTTCGACCGCCTTGCGGCTGCCGTAGGTCTTGGAAACTCCGGAAACGTTGATCATGGGCTGAACAATGACGATCGGGCCCTTGCAGAACCTTGAGAGATACTGAGAAAACGCTGAGCGTCGCAGGTACTGCTGGTCAGAACGGTCCACAATGACCAGCAATGTGGATCCTGGTCGTAGAGGACGAACCCCTCATCGCTGATGCCATCCGTCTCGGGCTGGAGGCCGAAGGCTTTGCTGTCGACCTGGTGGACCGCGGCGATGTTGGGCTCGAGCGGGCCCAGACCAACGACTACGACGCCATTGTTCTGGACATCATGTTGCCCGGCCTCAACGGCTACCGGGTTTGTCAGACGCTGCGGGCCGAAGGAAGCACCACGCCCATCCTCATGCTCACCGCCAAGGATGGGGCGTTCGACGAGGCCGAAGGGCTGGAGCTCGGCGCCGACGACTACGTCACCAAACCGTTCAACTGGGTGGTGCTTCTGGCCCGGCTGCGGGCCATTATCCGACGCGGCAGTTCGGCCGCCGGGCCCGGAACTCCAGCAGAGTTGCAGGCCGATGACCTGGTGTTGAACCCGGCCACCCACACCGTGCAACGGGGCGAGGTCCCGATCGAACTGACACCACGCGAGTTCTCCCTGTTGCAGTACCTGCTGCACAAAAAGGGCGAAGTGGTCTCCAAGTACGAGCTTCTCGAACATGTCTGGGGCGAACCTGACGCCGACGATCCCAACGTGATCCAGGTATACGTGGGCTACCTGCGTCGCAAGGTGGACGAACCCTTCGGCACCCGGTCCATTCGGACCGTTCGCGGCGTTGGCTATCGGCTGGTCGAGAGCGGCCCCGGCGACGGAACGGCGGTCCCGTCACTGTCATGAGATGGCTGAGGCGAAAGTGGCGCTCCATAAGCTTCCGGTCCGGATTGATTGCCGCCCTGGTTGTCGGCACCATCACGGCGTTGGGTTCGCTCCTGGTGGTGGCCGCCATCTACGGCACGTTGACGGCCGCCACCCAGGCTCTCCAGTTGGCGGCGACCGAGCGGGGCCTGGATCAACTGACGCTGGGCGTCGAGCCGGAAGATCTGGACCTCGGCCTGGTCCTGACCTCCGAAGACGACGACCTGTCCTTCTGGGTGGTATTGGAAAATGGCGAAGTGGTTAGCTCACAGGGCCAGATCGTCGAGCAGATCCTCAACGCTCCCGCCGACGAGGACGAGCCGTTCATAGCCATCTCCAGTGAGGCCTACCCGAACCTCAGGCAAGGGTTTCGGGAGCACAACGACCAGGGGTGGTACGTCCTGGAGGAGGTCGTCGAACTTGATGGCTCCACCTACACCCTG
>CALHBU010000140.1 GCA_937930655.1 uncultured Acidimicrobiales bacterium
ACATCGAGCTTCGCTCATCCGACTAACGCCTAGGGTGCTGCCTCCTCTGTCGGCAGCGTTTCTGTCGCACATCGAGCTTCGCTCATCCGACTAACGCCTAGGGTGCTGCCTCCTCTGTCGGCAGCGTTTCTATCGCACATCGAGCTTCGCTCATCCGACTAACGCGCTAGAGCCAGACGGGCTCTGATGACCCCAATGGGGCAGGTGGGCGGTCCCATGTGCCGAGAATGGGTGAAGGGGCCTCGATCCGACCAAAGTCCGAGCCAACGGTATGAAGCCATGGCGAAAGATCGGGCAGAGGAGCCGGCGTGAAGGGGCTTGGACCACCGAGGCTGAGTAGCCAGTTTCTGGTGCGTAGCAGCGACAGCCTGACAAGCCATGAACCGCCGACCCTTTGTTGGTGGGCGACCATTCGCATGGCGGCAAACGCAGCCAAAAAGCCGGTGGCATAGTCGAGCGCTTGGAACGGCAGCGGCCGAGGGGCTGGTGACCCTTCGGTCTCGTTGCCGGTGGCCATCTCGGCACCTGCCGCTGCGACCCCAGTTGTGGACTGAACAATCGAGTCGAATCCCCGTCGCCCGGCCCATGGGCCACTCCAATCGAATGCACAGAGTTGAACGACAACCACCCCGGGACCGTTGGCGGCGAGCAGCTCCGGCGACAGTCCATGGCCGGCGAGGGCGCCCGGCCGGTAGGCATCGACAACGACGTTGGCCTGACTGGCAAGGCCGAGCATGCTCTCGAGCCCGCTGGTTGTCGAGATGTCGACGAACGCATTGCGCTTTCCAAATCCGGTCGACATCACGCACGATGGCACCGATGGCAGGTGAGCGGCACCTACCCGAAGAACGTCGGCTCCGGAGGCGGCCAGCGTTTGCCCGCACACCGGGCCAGCCAGCACTCTCGAACAGTCCGCCACTCGCAGCCCGGCAGTTGCACCATTGGCACCTAATCGGATGTTGGACCGGGGTAGGGGAGAGAGCATCCGGGGCGAGGCATCCCCCAGCTGTGCGACGTCGAGCAGCGGAAGGTCCCTGGTCGCCACCGCATGGGGGTGCTGGTTCCATTCGTCGAGTGTTCGGACAGCAGCGGCGATGAGACCTTTGGAGACCAACTCGGCTTCGAGTTCTACCGCCGGTCGTCGGGCGATGGCTGAAGCGACATCAGCACGATCCTCGCTGGTCCCAAGATGCTCGACAACACCGGCAGCATGGTGGGGGAAGTTGCAGTGAAGCTGGATGTGACGTCCATCGGCTGTTTCGTACATTCCGGACAGATCAGCCCACGTCGGCACTGGCTCGCCCTCGACTTTTAGATGCCCCGAGAAGGCAGCGAGCGATTGGATCCGGTTACGGTCGATGGTTTCGGTGGTCTCGGTTCCTGACCGCACCATCGCTAACTCGGCGGCGGCGCTTAGAGCCAGTCCAACGCTGGTGTCGGCCAGTTCTTGGACGGCGAAGGCGGACCCGGCGAACGGCTCGCCACTCCATTGCACCGTTGGCTGTTCGGTTTGACCGGGAAGAAGTCCCCACGGCGAAGGCATTGGCTGAATCTAGTTGGACACAGCTGACAACTGGCGGGGCCTAGATTGTCCGGGTGACCACCGTCAGTGCCCCGGGCAGTTCGGCCAACCTTGGTCCCGGGTTTGATGTGCTCGGGGTTGCCGTCGACCGGCGGGTTCGAGTGAGTGACGAGGGCATGGGAACGCCGTGTGAATCGGACCACATCGCCAGAATCGCCTTCGAGCAAGCGGGAGGAATCGGGCCACTTTGGTTCGACTTCGACCTGGAGCCGGGCAAAGGACTTGGTTTCTCGGCTGCTGCCCGTGCGGCGGGTGCTGTGCTGGGGAGGCTCCATGCCGGCGACGACATCGAGCATGCCCGCACGAACGCCTACGAGGTGGTTTGTGAGCTCGAGGGGCACGGGGACAACGCTGCACCGTCGGTCTTCGGTGGAATTCAACTGGTCGCCGGTCGCCTTGCCCACCCGATCGCCGCATCGCTGCCGGGCGCCCTCCTTGTCTGGGTCGCTTCCGAGGACACAGCCACCGACGAAAGCAGGCAGGTGTTGTCCAGTGCCGTTCCACGCGACGACGCCGTCTTTAACCTGGGCCGGCTGGGTCTCTTACTGGCTGCTCTGTACGAAGGGCGCCCAGATCTCCTTCGCGTGGCTACCGAGGACCGCTTGCATCAGCCGGCCCGGCTGGCGGGAAACGCCTCGTCGGCACGGGCCATCGCGGCGGCATTGGATGCGGGGGCGCTGGCTGCCTGGCTCAGTGGGTCCGGACCGGCAGTAGCCATCGTTGTCGAACCCTCTCGATCGGAAGAAGTGGCGGCCGCCCTCCCTGCATCTGGCTCGGTTTTGAGGCTAAGAGTCGACCAGCTGGGCTCAGTCAGTCAGTGAACAGGGGTTCGGCTGGCCGCTCGTTCCTGATGGGGCCGAGTGGCACGCCAGTGAGGAGTAGCTCGGTGAGGCGCCCTGGAGTCTCCCTCAGCATGAAATTGGAAGTGAGTCGACGCGGTGTCCGAACATGGCGACGCCCCTTTTTGATGGCCAGAACGGTCTGGTCGGCGATGTAGCCCGGTGTCTTCTTCGGTAGCAGCTGGAAATGGTTCATCCGTTTGAGCATTGGGCCAAAGACGTCTTGGGCGTCCTCCAATCGATCCCACATCTCGGTATCAACCGGCCCGGGGGCAACGACTGTCGTGGCGACCGCAGTGTCCTTGAGTTCCATACGAAGCGCCGAGACGAAGTTGTCGATACCCGCCTTGCTGCCGCAGTAGGGAGCGAGACCGGGAAGGCCCCCGGTGCCAGCCAACGAGCTCAAGAAGACAAGGTGGCCTCGGTTGCGGTCGAGCATGGATGGCAATACCAGGCGGGTCAGGACCATCGGCGCCTCGAGGTTTAGTCGCACGACATCACGGATAGTTTCGGGAGTGATGGTGTGGAAGTGGGCCGTAGTGTCCAGCCCGGCATTGTTGACCAGCACATCGATTGGTCCTGCGGCGTGCTCAACCCGTGGGATAAGGCCGTCTACCTGGTCAGGATCGAGGAGGTCTGTCGGGAACGCCTGACCTCCGATGCTGTCGGCCATGTCGCTGATGGTGGTGGCCGATCGGGCGGCCAACGAGAGCTTGGCGCCTTTCTCAGCGAATGCTCGGGTCATGGCGGCACCTATTCCTCGAGAGGCTCCGGTCACCAGCACGTGGGCGTTTCTCAGATCCATTCGCTAAACGTACAGCTCGAGATGGCAGCTGTCCTTGGGCCTCTCACCGTCGCCCGCGAGGCGTGAGCGGGAGATTTTCTTGAACTTTTCTTCGCCACGTTTTCGCAGGTCAAACGACCCATCGACAGGTTCATAAGGGTCGGCTAGCGCCACTATCTGTGGCCAAACGGCCACTCTACGTTTACCTTGGGTTTCTCGCCCCAACGTGATGCGGTCCACCGACCCGCATCGATTGCCCCAGGAGAATCAAGAATGTCGCCAACCACGTCCGTGGATAGTTCGTCGATGCCAAAAACCCGCCCAGAGAGTGTCTTTCCGGGCCAAACCGACATCAGCAGCCGTCGAGCTGACGACAATGAGCTGGCTGCCGAACAGCACGACAAGCCGGTGGCAGAACTCTCCATCATCGTGCCGACACGCAATGAATCTGAGGGGGTTTCAGCACTGCTGGACAGATTGGCTCGGTGCGTCGAAGGGCCCACCGTTGTGCTGTTCGTCGACGACAGCGATGACGGCACGCCGTACCGAGTGAAGCAGCTGGCCTCCAAGCACTTTTCCGATCAGCGAGGTTGGCACAACCTCCAGATAGAACTGGTCCATCGGGCCCCGAACGCCCGTGGCGGTGGACTGGGCAGCGCCGTCGTTGAGGGTCTCCGAAGGGTCACGACCGAGTGGGCGGTCGTCATGGACGCAGATCTGCAACACCCGCCAGAGGCCATCGCCCGGATGGTGGCCAGGGCACGAGAAGGATCGGTCGACCTGGTGGTTGGCAGCCGATTCACCGCCAGCGCCTCGGTGGGTTCGATCAGCGGTCTCAGCGCCCCGAGGCAACAGGTCACCCGGTTCTGTCTCGGAGCGACCCACGCTGCCTTCCCGAAACGTTTGGCCGAGGTGACCGATCCGCTCAGCGGCTTCTTCATGGTTCGCTGTCGGGCCATCGAGCCCGATCTTCTCAAGCCGGACGGGTTCAAGATTCTCCTGGAGATCCTGGGCCGGCATCCTCGGTTGCGAGTGGGAGAGATCGGATTCCGATTCGACGACCGCGAGTCCGGAGAGTCAAAAGCATCGCTGACCGAAGGCGCTCGCTTTGCCCGACAGCTGACCCGACTTCGCTTCGGTTCACGGATCAACCGGGTTCAAGAGCCCTACCGCTTCCGCTATTCGATTCACGGTCTGCTCACCATCGAGTCCGACACCGCGCTTCCCGAGCTCAAGAAGTTCCGGGTCCGAACGTTCAGCGGACCGCCCAGTCTGCGGGTGACAACCGGCAGCCCATCGGATCGCCCGGAAGTCATTGAGCTACACGATGCCCAACCGGGTATTCGCTATCAGGAGGCCATGGGAGCAAACGGATTCGCTATCGAAGTTGATGTTGGCATCACCACCGAAATCCTGGCCTCCAAGGTGGTCGGCAACTCGCCCCACGTTCTCTACACCAATGTGGTCGAACCGATCATCCGGTGGAAGCTGGTCGAGGGGGGCCATGCCCTTGTGCACGCCGCCTGCTTCACTACCGGCGACAGCGCCCATCTGATCACTGCCAGAACCGACACCGGCAAGACCACAACGATGCTCAAGGTGCTTGACCACTCGGCATGTGAGTTTGTTTCTGATGATCTGTGCCTGATCGATGCGTCGGGACAGGTGCGGCCGTACCCAAAGCCGCTGACGATCAGTAACCACACTGTCCATGCCATGACGGGAGCAGAACTTGGCCCGGTCGAGCGGGCGTTCTTGCCAATCCAGAGCCGGCTGCACTCCAAAGCGGGAAGGCAGTTTGCCTTTCTCATCGCCGGCAAGAGCTTTCCGGTTGCCACGCTAAACGCAGTCGTTCAGCGGCTAATCCCGCCTCCCAAGTATCACGTCGAACGGCTCGTGCCCGGGGTGCGAACCCATGCGTCGGCCCAGATCACGTCGCTGTTCATCATCGAACGGAGCGACGACGACTCGGTACGAGTGCTCGAGGCTGATGAGGCCCTGACGATCTTGTTGGAGAACTGCGAGGATGCCTACGGCTTCCCGCCCTATGCCGAACTCGAGGCCCTGCTGCACAACATCAGCGATGTCGACCTTCGGGCCAAGGAGCGAGAGATCATTGCGTCCGCGCTGAGCAACGTTCCGTCCTCATTGCTGTCCAGCTCCACCATGGGTTGGGCCGAAGCCATACTGGACGAGGTAACCCCAGCCGACTCCCACCCTTCAGATCGACAGCTTGCACCCGCTGGGCGGTGACGCTCGTTGACACTGCGGTGGCGCATCGGTTTATGCCGAGCGCTCGCCTCATCCGCTTCGCCGCCGTGGGGGGCACCGGGTTCGTTGTGAACACGGTGGCCCTGGCCGTGGCAGTGGGATTGGTCGGCATTCACTATCTCCCGGCTGCCGTGCTGGCCACTGTTCTCTCGACCGGGTCGAACTTTGCGCTAACTGAGCGCTGGGTGTTCGCCGACCGAACCGGCAACCCCGCGCTGCGATCAATCTGGCGCCGTTTCATCACCTTTCTCTCGCTCAGCCTCGTCGCCCTAGTGCTACGGGGACCGCTCCTGGTCCTCTTCACCGAGGGGGCCAATCTCCATTACCTGTTGTCCAACACTCTCTCGCTGCTGGCCCTGATGATGTTTCGCTACCGGTTTTCCGGCGCGTTCATCTGGCCTGAGGATTCTCCGTGACCGATCTGCTCGACCCGCCTCGCACCGGCGCTCTACCACTGCTCGATGAGGACATTGCCGAGCAACTGGCCAGCGGCCTGTTCGACCTGTTGCCTCCTGTCGCCGTTCCCGAAGAACCGGTTGTCGCGGCCCCGATGCTGGAGCGACTGGTTGAGCCACCCTCGCCCCAACCAATCAGAGAGCCCCAACCAATCAGAGAGCCCCAACTAATCAGGGAGCCCGAACTAGTCAGGGAGCCCGAACCACAGCTCGAGCCCGCGCCGGAACCTCCAAAAGCCCACCGGTTGTTGCTCCTCCTTGTGGGGTTGCTGACCATGGCCCTCCGGGTCGTCAACCTGGGTGTTGTTGGGCTGAACAGTGACGAGGCGGTGTACGCGGGACAGGGCGGTGCCCTGTTAGGTGTCGGCAACCTTGACCAGCATTTCTCCATCTTTCGGGCCCATCCATTGCTGCTGCAGTTTGTCGTTGGCGGCTGGTTTCAGGTCACCGGACAAAGTGACGTGGGTGCTCGGCTGGTCATTGCCGTGCTCTTCGGAGCCGGCTCGGTGTTGGTTTCGTATCGCTTGGCTCGGCAGCTGTACGGGCCGGAGGTGGCCGTAGCCGCCGCGGCGGTGTTGGCCGTGCTGCCCTATCACGTCATCGTCTCTCGCCAGGTCCTGGTCGACACCCCGATGGGGTTCTTTGCCGTGCTGGCGGTGCACTTCGCAGTCAAGGCGACCACCAACGATGACCGCCGCTGGTTGTACGCCGCCTTCTTTACCTGCGGCCTGGCTGCGTTGTCCAAGGAGATAGCCGTACTGCTCCTGCCCGTTCTCGCTCTCTGGCTGGTGACAGGTCCGGCCCGCATGCCGATCCGCCGGTTGGTTGGTCCCACCATGTTGTTCGCTGGATTGGGTCTGCCTTTCCCGCTGACCCGCCTGATCAGTCAACCGGAGAACGCATCGCAGTTCTTTCTGTGGCAGCTCACCCGAGCTCCGAATCACACGCCCGACTACTTCGCCAGGGTGCTGTTGCAGTTCGGTGGTGTGGCCTTCCTGCCACTGCTGCTGGTTGGCCTTGGAGTGTTGTTCACCCGTCGAAACAGCGCCGACCAACTATTGCTGTGGTGGATGGCCATCTTTGGTCTGTTCTTCCAGTTCTGGCCGACCAAGCTGTTCCCGTATCTCTTCGTGATCTTGCCGGCCCTGGTAATCACCATCGTGGTTGGGATCCAATGGTTGGCGACACGACTGCGGTCCATCTCCTTTCACGCTGGCCGGGCTTTCGGCCTGGCGGTTGTGGTGTTGGTAGGCACTCTCACAGTGGGGTCGGGCGAGATCGTCTTGGCCGGACCGACGGCAGAACTCGAGGGCTTCGGCGACTTCGATATCGAGGTCCAGACGTTCGCCGGAAGTCGGGAGTTCGGCGAGTGGGCCGACGAGAACACGCCAGTCAACTCACGGTTTGTCACCATCGGCCCTTCACTCGGGAACATTCTCCGCTTCTATGGCAGTCGTGACTCGGTAGCCCTCAGCGTGAGTCCGGACCCAGCCAAACGAAACCCGGCCTATGTCCCGGTCGCCAACCCCGACCTTGCGGCTCGGCAGATGGCCGTCCACTACGTCGTGTGGGACGCCTACTCAGCCGACCGCTCGGCGTTTTACAACGGACGGCTGCGGGCCCTGGCTCGGAAACACGGCGGCGAGATTGTGTTCTCGGTCTATGCCGTGGGGGATCAGATGGAGGTGGTGGAAGGTGCGCCGCCTCCTGGCTCCGATATCCGAATCGTGGTCTGGGATATTCCAGGCGCAGGGTCCACTATCGGCGGTAGCCGGGTGGATGGTCTGTCATGAGAGCACGAACACGCACTCTGCTTCGCTCGATCATCGCGGTGGGAGCACTCCTTGGTGTCCTGCCATTGGAATCGGCTCCGGTCTCAGGGCTTCAGGACGAGATGACTACCGGTGCCGGGATCGATCACGTCGTTGTCATCATCGAGCAGAACCACACCTTCGATTCCTACTTTGGGAGCTATCCCGGCGCTGACGGTTTCGGAACAGTTCCAGACCATGAGCCGATACACGCCCTCCGATACGAGCCTGATGGGTCAGCTGAGTCCGCTGGTCTGTCGAATGCGAGGTCAGCAGCAGTGGAAGCCATCGGGGCCGGTAGTGATGAGGGCTTTGTCGATGCTCAGGCGCGACGGGGCCACGACGGTGATCTGTCCCTGGTCTACCGAGATCGGGAGACTGCTCCGGTGCTGTGGCAAATGGCCGACAACCACGTGCTGTTCGACCGCTACTTCTCGTCGGCTCCGGGCGCCAGCCTGGCCAACACCCTTACCTTGATGACGGGCGGGCCACAGGGCATCACGTCCGATAGCAAGGACTCGTTGACGACCGTACGAGAGTCGGAAATCCCCACCGTTTTCGACCGGCTGCAGGACAACGGCGAGTCGTGGCAGCTCTATGTCGGGCGACTCGACGAACTCGACCCTGAAGCCATCGTGTCCGGCGACTACGAACGAAGTGAGTCGGCAACACCATCGTCGCTCTACTGGGCACCGGCGCTTGCCATGCCTCGCTTCTGGACCGATCCCGACCTGAGGAGCGGGCTTGCCGATCAATCGGACTTCTACCGTGACGCCGCCTCTGGCGATCTTCCGGCCGTGAGCTTCGTCCTTCCCCAGCCGACCGATCATCCAGCGTCGTCGGGATCCCAGGGACACACTCGACTGCAAAGTCTGGTGAATGCCGTGATCAAAAGCCCGGACTGGGAGCGGACTGCAGTTTTTGTGGTGTGGGACGACTGGGGTGGGTTCTATGACCATGTGACGCCTCCTGCCGGATTCGGATTCCGGGTACCGATGCTGCTGCTTTCGCCCCAGGCTCGACAGGGCTACGTGTCCAGCGTGGAGCATGATCACGCGTCGGTACTTAACTTCATCGTCGAGCGATTCGGTCTCGAACCGCTTGGCGACCGGCAGAGGGCTGCTAGTTCCTTCGCCGATGTGTTTCTGCCGGCGGGCTCTCGCTCGACCGAGACCGGACTGATCATGAACCAGTCGTTGGAGAGCACACCGGTCGGTACCGACCAACAGAACAACGCCACCCTTGCCATGTATCTGGTGGCGGCGCTGGCGGCCAGTGCGGTTATGGCGAAGATCTGGCGTGTGCCGCGCCCGTTGGGCGTGGCACACGTCGAAGTCGACTATCGAGCGGAAGGAACTGCCTGATGGGGGTCAATCGCCGGTCGTTTCTCACCGGGCTAACGGCAACCCTGGTGGCCGGCTGCTCAGCCGACCCGTCGTCGTCAAGGCCGGAACCAACGGTGGCGTCGGGGGGAGCACCGGGTGTTCCGACGCTCGACCCATCGCCCGAGCTGGTCGACGCGACCGCCGATGTCTCGGTGGCGCTTGGCTGGCCCCCGGTCGCCGGAGC
>CALHBU010000141.1 GCA_937930655.1 uncultured Acidimicrobiales bacterium
CGTCCCCCGCCTGTCAGAAGCGGCTGAGCAGGCCGGACGCCCAGCACCGCGGGTGATGGCGCTGGTTCGTCTCTGCGTCACCGACGACCACGACGCCGCTTACCGCCAGGCCCAGGAAGTTGGCGCCTTCTATCGGGACCTGCCGTCGTATGCCGCGGTGCTGGCTAGAGAAGGACTGGAGGACCCAGCCGACCTGCATCTGATCGGCTCATGGGAGCAGGTGCTCGATGGTCTCGGTCACTATGCGCAGGCCGGTGTGACCGACTTGCGAATCGAGGTGGTCGCTCCCAGTGGCGCCGACCGGGAAACGACGCGGGAGCACCTGGCGGCCTATCTGTCTTGAACAACCGCCGCATCGTTCTCCTGCTGGTCGCAGCACTGCTCATCGTTGCCGCCGTTGCGGTGGTCGACTCGCTCATGAGCGGCGACGGTGCAGTGGTGATGGACTCCGAGGAGATCCGGGCCGAGACAGTCGATCGGCTAAGCGCAGCGCCCGAAGCCACCGGCGTCGATCCTGTTGTGTTTCTCTGCTGGGTCGACGAGGCCTTTGAAGCTTGTGCCTTCGGGCTGGGTGAATCCGCAGCGGCTGTACTCACGACCGGAGCCGATGGCTCGCTGATCACCGTTGCCCCCGACCAGTCGTTGCTTGCGATCGAGCAACGGGGCACCGGGAGTTTTGTGACTACGACGTTGGATGGCGAGGTTCTTGTCACCTTGCCGGGAAGTCCGTTGGTTTGGCGGTCGCCTGATGAGATCGTTGTTTCTATCGCCGACGAAGTGTTTGTCGTTGATGCCTCGGGAGACGTGGTGGACCAAATCGCCGAGCATCCCGATGGCGTCTCGTTCCGGGCCCCGGTCGTCAGCCCCGACGGCGCACGAATGGTCGCTGCCGTTGGCGGACCATCCACCGCATCCGATGGGCAACACCTTTGGATCTACCACTTCGAGTCGAGCACGTGGACTCCGCTCTACACCGGTCCGGAGTGGCTCATCATCGGTACAGCCCTGGGCTATCGGTTCTCGCCCGACGGAACGCGGGTCTTCACCCATCTGATCACCAAGGACTCCCAGGCCACTGTCGATCAACCCGATCCGCCGCCCGATGCCCTCCTCGAAAGCCAGATCGTGGCCATCGAGATCGACACTCGAAAAGTGGAGGTCCTCGGCCGGGTCAAACACTTGACGTTTCTGAGTGCCGTCGCATCACCGGACGGCCGGGCAGTAGCCATCCGGTCAGAGCAAAGTCTGATCGTTCTCGATGTAGCGACCGGAACGTTCTCCGAACGACATCGGGTGCCATTCACCTCTGGGTTTCCCGGTATGTCATGGTCGCCAAAAAGCGACCAGCTAGTGCTCGACGGTCGTTTTTCTGACAGTCGAGTCCAGCTGGCCGTCATGACCTACGACGATGGTGAGCTATCGAAGCCTCATGTTCTCGAAGATGCTTGGCTGGCTGATGGCATGAGCCCTCTGTGGGGCAACTGAGGAGCTACAACGCAGCGATGGCTGCGCCGATCTCCTCCGGCGTAACCATGGGAGCAAAGCGCTGGATGACCTGGCCATCGGCACCCACCAAGAACTTGGTGAAGTTCCACCCGATGTCGGTGTTGCCGTCGTCATCGGCGGTCTGCCGCAAGAACTCATACACCGGATGGGCGTCGGCGCCATTGACATCGACCTTGGCGAACATCGGAAACTGGACGTCGTAGGTCGACTGGGCAAACTCGAGAATCTCAGCATTGCTACCGGGTTCCTGATTGCCGAACTGATTGCACGGCACGCCGAGCACGTTCAGGTTGTCGATGTCCTCATGAAGCGTACGCAGACCTGCGTACTGGCTGGTGAGGCCTCACTGAGAGGCGACGTTGACGACCAAGGCCATCTGGTCACGGAATTTGTCGAGCGCCACCGTCTCACCGGTGATCGACTCCATTTCGAACTCGTACAAGCTGCTCATAACTGCAACCTTACGCCCTTGATGAGCCAGCCCATTCAGGCCGGCTCGACCATGATCCTGGCGCCACACACCATTGCCTCCTGCTCTCCGACCTCAGCCCCAAGAGCAGCCAAGGCCCCAGTGGGATCGTCGGCCTGGAGCACGATGGCGTAGAGGCCTTCGCCCGAGGCCTGTATGGCCGTGCCGACCTTCTGAGCGAAGGGCTTGGACTCGTCGGTCGCCGAAACCAGCTCGATGACCCCTCCATTCGGTGGAGTCACGATGGCGCTGAGCACTCCACGATCGTGATCGGTCTCGACCGGTCCGACGTCGAGGCCCAGCCCCTCGCCATAGGCCTTCACCGCGGTGTGAACGTCGGTGGTAGCGATGATGGCTCGAACGATTCCGGAAAGACCGAGAGGCCCGTACTCGTGGCCGCCAGGGTTCTTGACCGAGCCGGTGGGGTAGATGCGAATGAGAACCCCATGGGTCGAACGAGGATGAATGTCTCGTCCACCGGCACCGGGCATTAGCGGCAATACCTCGATGCCTCGATGGAGAAGTTCTTCGGCCTCGGCATCGGGGTCCGGCGCCTCGAGCATGAGGGCGTAGAACCCGTCACCTCGCCGCTGCAAGAACCTGTCGATTGCCTGGCTCAGTGCCAGGTCGGGATTGGCCGGTGCCATAAGCTCGACCATGCTGCCGCCCTCGGGCATACACATCCCGACATGGGCGCCAAGGTCGGGCACCGTCTCTCCGGAAAAGTCGAGAACCGGCATGCCGCCGGTATCGCGGAACGTCGTAACCGCAGCCGAGAAGTCGGCCATGGCGATGGCAATACGGGGCATCCCTGTGATCATGAACGCGACGCTAGTCCGAGCATGGAACCATCGCTTTGTTGAATGGTTCAGCTGGCCTCAGGGGCTCGCAGTTCCTTGCGAAGTATCTTCCCCGCTGCGCTCTTGGGAATGGCATCGAGCACCTCGAGCACTCGAACCTGCTTGTAGGCGACCAGATGCTCGCCAACCAGCTCTTGAATCTCAGCCAGGGTCACCGTTTCGCCCGGCATCGGCACCACGAAGGCCTTGGGAACTTCGCCCGCCTCATCATCGGGTACGCCGATGACGGCCACGTCGGCCACCTTGGGATGGGTGATGATGAGCGCCTCCAGCTCAGCGGGAGGCACCTGGAAGCCCTTGTATTTGATGAGCTCCTTGAGCCTGTCGACGATCGAGCAGTGATGATGTTCGTCGATGATCGCCACGTCTCCGGTATGAAGCCAGCCGTTGGCGTCAAGCGTCTCAGCAGTCGCTTCGGGATTGTTGAGGTAGCCAAGCATGACCTGCGGGCCCCGAACCCATAGCTCACCTCGTTCGCCGACACCCTGGTCCTCGCCGGTTTCTGGATCGACGATGCGTGATTCGGTATTGGAGATGGTCACCCCACTGGTGCCGGGCCGGAAGTCGCCTTCGACGGTGCAATGACTGACTGGGCTGAGCTCGGTCATGCCATAGCCCTGCACCACCTCGCATCCCATCCTGGTGGCGGCTTCGTCGGCTAGCTCAGCCCCCAGAGGAGCGGCGCCGGAGAAGATCTGACGAACCGAGGAGACGTCGTACTCGTCAACGATGGGGGCCTTGGCCAGGCCCAAGATGATGGGCGGGACAGCAAAGAACCTGGTGATCTTGTGGTCCTGAACGGCCTGGAGAGCTTCGACCATGTCAAAGCGGGGCATGGACACAACGGTCACACCGTTGGCCAGCAGCCCGTTCATTAAGACCTGCATGCCATAGATGTGAAAGAAGGGGAGGGCAGCGAGCGCCACCTCGTCGTCGCCATAGAAGATGGCGTGCGAGCATTGCTCGATGTTGGCCACCAGGTTTCGGTGACTGAGCATCACCCCCTTGGGCATACCGGTGGTTCCCGACGAGTAGGGGAGCACCACGGTGTGGGTGGCCGTGTCGACCGGGACCTGGTCGATCGGATCGCCCATGAGGTCGGCCAGCGCTGTCACTCCGTCAGGTGCGTCCCCGATCACGACAACCTCAGCGACTGCGGTGCCCTCGGCCGCGGCCAGTGCTGTTTCGAGAAACATCGGCACCGTCACCAGCATCGACGCACCAGCATCGAGCAATTGGAAGCGGACCTCTTCGGCGCCGTAGGTGGGGTTGATGGTGGTGACGGCGCCACCGGCCACCGCAGCCCCGTGGAACACCACGGCGTACTCGGGAACGTTGGGAGCCATGAGGCCGACCACCGATCCCGGGCCAAAGCCTCGGGACTGCAAGCCGCCGGCCAACGAGTGGATAGCCGTCTTCAGCTGGCCAAACGTATAGGAGCTGGTTCCTGCCGCATCCTGGATAGCTACTCGATCAGCCAGCTGGTCGGCCTGCCGCAGAATGTGTGAGGTAATAGTGACGTCGGGAATCTCGACGTCGGGCAAAGGGCTTGAGTGAATAATGGTCACCGGCCCAGAATACGGCTCGTTCGACCAAGCCGCTTAGGCCTTGGTGCTTAAAACCTGCTGCTCAAACCAGGCCGCGGCGGCTCTTGTTCCATGCGATGTCTCTGTCGAGACGAGGCTCGCCCGGTAGGCCGTGAACTCGCTCGCCCAGGATGTTGCGCTGGATCTCGTCGGTGCCGCCGCGGATGGACATCGAAGGCGCCGTGATGGTCTCGATGTAGCCGTGCGAATCGGTGAGCATGCCGTCGGCCCCAGCCGCTCGGTTCACGAGGAAAGCTCGACCCTTGTACGACTTGACGGTGCGCAGCTTGGCGCCCGACCCAGCGGGTGAGGGTGTACCGCCTCGTGCCTCATCGGCGGCCCGTTGACCGGTCCAGCGGCTCACCATGTCATGGGTGTGAGCAGCCATGACTTCGTCTCGACCAACCGGATCGACCAGTGCGCCAGTTGGTTCGAGATCGGCCATCCAGGTCGGGAGTCGAGCTTCTCGAGCGCCGCCGTCGCCACCGCCTCGGCTACCGCCACCGGCTCGTTCGTGGGCCAGGACAGTCATAGCCACTCGCCAGCCTTCGCCGACATCGCCCACTCGCCACGCGTCGGTGACCCGAGCGTCCTCGACAAACACTTCGCTGAAGTGGGTGTCGCCGTTCATCTGACCCAACGGACGGACGTCGACGCCGGGCTGGTCCATCCGAAGACAGAACATGGTGAGACCCTTGTGTTTGGGCTGCTCAGGATCGGTGCGAGCAAGACAGATGGCCCACGAGGCCCACATGGCTCGACTGGTCCAGGTTTTCTGACCGCTAAGCACCCATTCATCGCCATCTTTCTCCGCTCGGAGACCGACATTGGCCAAATCGGAGCCGGCCTCGGGCTCGGAGAACATCTGGCACCACACTTCGGCACCACTAGCGATTGGCTTCAGCCACTCCTGCTTCTGTTCTTCAGTCCCATGGGCGAGAAGAGCGGGACCGACCATGCCAAGGCCAATGGCGAACGGGTAGAGGTCGGGAACGATGTACTCCCGGAGTACCGCGCCGATCACTCCGTTGTCGTCGGCATCAGCGCCCCGCCCGCCGTGCTCGCTGGGCCAGGTGGGCACATGCCAACCCTCCTCAACGGTCTTGGCCAGGTAGGCACGTCCATCGTCAAGGTCGTCGCTGCCCGCTCCCATGGTCGTCAGCCGGGTGTCGGCCGTCCGTCGGTCAAGAAGTTGATCAAGGGCGGTACGAACCTCGTCTGCGTTCAGCATGAGACGATTCTCGACTACCAGACCGACATCGGCCAGTCAGGCATCCGAACTCGGCCAGTAGGTCCTGATGGTTCGATGCCATTTGTTGGAAGGCAGCGATCGGTCCAGAACGGCAAGGCCGGTGCAGTACTTGGAGAACCTGACTGGCCGAAACCCCTCCTGCCAAAGCCATCGGTCGACAGGCGTGGCCGCCCCATCAGACTTGGTCTCGACTACCAAGAACGGCTCGAGCGTTGCGGATCTGCCGGTGCGCAGATCGAGCGCCGTCACCGCGTGGTCGACAGCGACCCGATAGGGGCGCTCGACATCGACCAGGGTCTGGCGTTGGTACCGACTACGGAGTGTTTCGCCCAGATCCCGTTGGCCGGTCAGATCAAAGACGAACTCCAGAGACCTGTCTGACAACGAGTGGCTGTGCAAGATGGGCAGTCGTTGCTTGACCGTCTGGTTTCGCCCGCCGCGGGTCTTGACTTCGAGGTGCGTTTCAGATGCGTCAAGGTAGGTCCTGGTCCGAACCTTGAACCGACGTCGACGCCCAAGCGCTGCTCCGTAGAACGAAGCCAGATCGGTCGTGTCGAAGTAGTCCGACTGGTACGAGAATTGGCGGGAGCCGGAAATCTCCAGGACCCGAAGTCCGTCGACCGTCGCCGCCATTTCGTCAGCGACTGCAGGCGGCACGATGTATTTGCGGTCGACCCGTGTCTGCAGATCGGCCAAGGCCACCGTCTCTTCCAAACTGATTGGCGACAGGCCGTCGATCACGTCAGCGCCGATACCGGACCTCGACCTGGGTCGAGTCGTTCACGTAGTCGACGTGGGTGATCGCGAGTCGGGCAGGAGGCTGACCGAGCATCTCACCTACATAGGAGCGGGCGGCCTCTTCATCAGGGAAGGCCCGGTCCAGTCGCATGGACACATACTGGTGGCCGCCGACCACGCCGGACCTGGTGACCGCGAACATCGTGAAGACGATGAGCGCCATGAGGCCGGGACCAACCCAGGTGGGATCCGGTGATAGGCCGGCCAGCAAGCCGAGGGCCAGGGCGGAAAAATAGAAGGCGACGTCTTCCTGACCGAGCTCATCGGACCGAAGACGGACAATGGACAATACGCCAAAGAGTCCGAGGCCAAGACCGGCCGAAACGCTTGTTGAGGACAGCGCAGTGGCGACGGCAAGGGTCCCGACGTTCAAACCGAAAAGTGCAACGACGAGGTCGCCCCGGTGATAGCGGGGGAGATAGATCCCGAACACCAGGACGATGATGGCGACGATGTCGGCGCCGATGAGGGCCAGTTGCATCATTGTGATGTCGACTTCATCAGCACTCTGCTTGAGGAGCAGGCTCTCTCACCAATGCCCGCATGCCTCGACTGATCGCTGCTCCGATGACCGAGTTGTGATTTTCGCCATCAAGGATGGCGGTCTCCAACAGCAGGCCGGGGTGGTTCCTGCTTCGCAGCCTCGCCGCCAGCTCTTCGACGTTTGACTTCATCATGAGGCTGTCCTCGTCATCGGCGTCTTCGTGGGACCCGGCCGACATGAACACTCTGGCCGGCAGATCACTGTTGGCCTCGGCATGGGCCGCCTCAATGCCGAGAATGGCTCGATCGTCCCACCACACTGACGGGCTGGCCAACAACCACTTGTCGAAGAGGTTCGGTTCGGCCAACAGAGCGGACAGAGCGCAAAGGGCGCTGAAGCTATGGCCGACAACCCACGTTTCATCGATTCGATAGTCGCCGGCCAGACGAGGCAGCAACTGATCCCGGAGGAACGCCCGCATCACATCGGCCTTGCCACACTCCTCGGCGGTGAGTCCCTTCACTCCGATCCGCTCCGGCGGCACCCAGGGGGTCGGGGTGTACCAACGGGTTCGTTCCCGCAGATACTCGCCCATGGAGGTGGAGGTGAACTCCACCCCGACCACGATGGCCTCAGGCGCATCGCCCCCCATCGACATCACCCGGCTGGCGTCTCTGGCCGCGCCGTGGATCCACGCTCCATCAAGGCACACCACCAGGGGTGCCGAACCGAGGCGCTCGTAACGGAACGGCAAGCTCACCGTTATCCGGTGCTCGGTGCCGCTTTGATCGCAGGTGAGTGTGAAGTCAGTTTCGTCCCAAGCCACGGAACGAGAGGGTGGTACAGCCCGCCGGTCAGACGCCAGTCCGCAGCTGACGTCGGAGGATCTTGCCCGAGGCGTTTCGGGGAATTTCGTCGATGAACGACACCGAGACCGGGCATTTGTAGGCAGCCAGTCGCTCCCGGCAAAAGGCGATGATCTCGGCCTCTGTTTCTTCAACTCGGGTCACCTCACCCACCGAGACAACTACGGCATGCACCGACTCGCCCCATCGATCGCTGGGGATTCCGATCGCGGCCGCGCTGGCGATGGTGGGATGAGTGTCAAGGACGAGCTCGACCTCTCGGGGATAAACGTTTTCACCACCGGAGATGATGAGATCCTTGGCTCGGTCCAGCAGCGTCAAGTAGCCGTCGGATGACAGAGTGCCGATGTCGCCCGTTCGATAGAAACCGTCGTCGGTCATGGCTTCGGCCGTCCGCTCAGGGTCGTTCCAATAGCCCTCGAACATGGCCTCCCCACGAACCTCGACCTCGCCCGGTCGCTCGCCGATCTCAACAAGAGATCCATCGGTAGCCCGCAGCCGGACCTCCCAACCCAACGCCAGTTGACCGGCTGACTGATGCCACCCACTCGACTCGTGGTGGTCCTCCGGAGCCAGGCTGGATACCACCGAACAGGTCTCGGTCGCCCCATAGAACTGTCGCAGCCGCACATCAAAGGTTTCGTGAAGATCGCTGATGAGCGATGGCTCGATCGGCGAACCGCCGTAGGCGATCTCGACAAGACTCGACAGATTCGGCATCTCGTCACGAGCTCGGGCTGCGTCGACCAACATGCGTAGGGCTGAGGCCGCGGCGTCGATGAGGTGAAGCTGTTCGCTTTCGATCAGGTCAAGAAGACCGTTTGGCTCAAAGCCATCGGGGAGAAACAGATGACCCCCGCTGAACAGCACGGCCAGCGACTGGCCCATGGTCGCAAGGTGGAAGAGGGGTCCGACCCGTGATGCCCGACAGCCCGGCCCTAGCTCTGGCGTCCACATGGCCAGCCGGATGGCATCGGCCATGAAGCCTCGGTTCCGCATCGGGATGATCTTGGGAAGACCGGTGGTGCCGCTTGAGTGCATAAGAACGAAAGGGGCTGCCCCGACCAGTCGATCGATCGGAAACGCGGGGAGCGACCCTCCCGGCAACGGGTCGTCGATGCCGTACGGCGTGACGGCCCGCGTGCCGATCGCAGCCTCGGCCAAAGAACGAAGCGAGTCGTCAGTGGACACTGCAACGGGCTGCACGGCGTCGAGCAACTGACTCAGCTCTGGCGCAGCAAGCCGCCAGTTGAGCAGCGCCGCCAGCCCACCAGCTCGCTGGATGGCGAGAGCTTCGATGAGATAGCGAGCTGAGTTCTTCGCCAGCACGGCCACGATGCCGTCGGGCGTGACCAATCCAGCAGCAACCAACTGGCCGGCTCGATCCTCGACTGCGGTCAGCAGCTGACGATAGGTCAGATGCTCGCCGTAGCCATCGGTAACCGCCGGCTGGTCACCCGAGATGAGGGCCCGCCACTCCAACACGTGGATCCAACTCTGCACCAACCGAAACCTAGCCGTACTGTTGCGTCATGGCCGATGCCCCGGGTTTCCCCGCCGAGTCTCCGTTACTGACCTTCGTCCCCGATGACGTGCAGCGCACGGTTACACCGCTACTCGAAGCAATAGCGGCGCAGGCAACAAACGCCGACCGCACTCGACAGATCGACCCCGATCTCATCACCGCGCTCAAGGACAGCGACGTTATGAAGTTGGCGGCATCGGCCAACATCGGAGGCCTCGAGGCTTCGGTGTTGCAGATTGGCCGAGAGCTCGAAGCCATCGCTGCCAACTGCACCAGCACGGCGTGGACGATGTGGAATCACCTGGCCGTCTTCCATCTCTACGTCGGTTGCCTCGGCCCCGAGCATCAGGACCTCCTCACCGACATCGTGTCCAAGGGGCAGTGGGTGTGCTTTCCCGGCGGCGCCGGATCGGGCATCACCGGTGTGATCGAAGGTGACCACATTCGTCTCAATGGCAAAGGGTCGTGGAGCTCCGGTGGCCGTTACGCCGATTGGACCGGCGCAGCCTTCCTGATCCTCGACGAGGACGGCAACCGGACAGAACCTCTCGACATCCGCTTCACTGTCATCCGCACCGATGCCGACGGGGTCAAGATCGACCCCACCTGGGACGGCAGCGCCGTTCGGGCATCGGCCACCGACGACATCCACTACACCGACGTGATGGTTCCCGTCGACCGCTGTACCCAGTGGTACGGGGCAAACCGTGCTGAGGCGCTTCGAGAGATGGACGTGGTGGCACCGCGCTACCGAGAAGACTGGGTCGGACTCTCCGACGTCTGGTTGGGCTGGATGGGGGTGGGACTGGTGCGAGCCGCCCTGGACGAAGCCACGGAATCGATCCGCACCAGAAAGTCGATCATGGGCAAGAAGATGGTCACCCGCCCAACGGTCCAGGTGAACCTCGGCAAGGCCGCCGCCCTTGTTGGGGCCGCAGCGGCCACCGTCGAGACTGCGTGCCTCCAGGTCGATCGTCGCATCGAGGCGCAGCAGGCGCCGGACGAGGCCGACTATCTCCGTCAGATGGCGTTATCGACCTCGGCCATCAATCAACTCAGTGAAGCGATGGATCTGATCATGCGAAGCTCGGGCGGCAACGGGTTGCGTGAGGGCGGCGCTCTCGAGCGCCGGTGGCGCGACTTCCAGGCGGTGCCGCTTCATATCAACGCCCACCAGGACCGGGTTCATCACCAACTCGGCCGCTACGTCCTGGGCGAGGAGCTCGAAGCCTTCTAGCGCCCGTTCCAGAGCACGCTAGGAGTTG